>NZ_JABULD010000313.1:0-11709 GCF_014060985.1 Pseudomonas sp. MD195_PC81_125 | reverse complement strand
CTCGCTCCCACCTTTGAAATGCATTCCAATGTGGGAGCGAGCCTGCTCGCGAAGGTAGCGCTTCGGTATTACGCCTTACTGGGCAACAGGCGTGATATCACGCATTGGCTTGCCCTTCACCGGCGCACCGCCAGCAACATAGTAGGCAGCAGTGCTGCGCGGCAGCGGTTTGCGGCCACGGATCTTGTCGGCGATTTTCTCGGCCATCATGATCGTCGGCGCATTCAGGTTACCGGTGGTGATGATCGGCATGATCGAAGCATCGACCACACGCAGGCTCTGCATGCCGTGCACGCGGCCTTCGCCATCCACTACGGCCATCTCGTCGGTGCCCATCTTGCACGAGCAGGACGGGTGGAACGCGGTTTCGGCGTGCTCGCGGATGAACTTGTCCAGCTGCTCATCGGTTTGCACGTCGATGCCCGGGCTGATTTCGCGGCCACGGAAGGCGTCCAGTGCCGGCTGTTGCATGATTTCGCGGGTCAGGCGGATGCCGTCACGGAATTCCTGCCAGTCCTGCTCGGTGGCCATGTAGTTGAACAGGATGCTCGGGTGCTGACGCGGGTCCTTGGATTTGACCTGGATGCGACCACGGCTCGGCGAACGCATGGAGCCCATGTGCGCCTGGAAGCCGTGCTCTTTCACACCGTTGCTGCCGTTGTAGTTAATCGCCACCGGCAGGAAGTGGTACTGGATGTTCGGCCATTCGAACTCTTCGCGCGTACGGATGAAACCGCCGGCTTCGAACTGGTTGCTGGCGCCGATGCCGGTGCCGTTGAACAGCCACTCGGCACCGATGGCTGGCTGGTTGTACCAGAGCAGCGACGGGTACAGCGAGACCGGTTGAGTGCAAGCGTATTGCAGGTACAGCTCAAGGTGATCCTGCAGGTTTTCACCGACGCCCGGCAGGTCATGGACGACCGGGATGTCGAGGCTTTCCAGCAGTTTTGCCGGGCCGACGCCGGAGCGCTGCAGAATCTGCGGCGAAGCGATGGCGCCGGAGCACAGCAGAACTTCCTTGCGTGCCTTGGCTTCAACGCGCTCTTCCGCCGAACCGACCAGGTAACGCACACCGACCGCACGCTTGCCTTCGAACAAAATCTTGTCGGTCAGGGCGTGGGTAACGATGGTCAGGGTCGAGCGTTTTTTGGCGACGTCGAGGTAGCCTCGGGCAGTGGAAGCACGACGGCCGTTCGGCGTCACGGTGCGGTCCATCGGGCCGAAGCCTTCCTGCTGGTAGCCGTTCAAGTCTTCGGTGCGCGGGTAACCGGCTTGCACGCCGGCTTCAACCATGGCGTGGAACAGCGGGTTGTTGCCGGCTTTCGGCGTGGTCACGCTGACCGGGCCGTCGCCACCGTGGTAATCGTTCGGGCCGATGTCACGGGTTTCCGCTTTACGGAAGTACGGCAGGCAGTCGAGGTAGGTCCAGTCTTCCAGGCCTGGCAGTTTCGCCCAGCCGTCGTAGTCCATCGCGTTGCCACGGATGTAGCACATGCCGTTGATCAGCGAGGAACCGCCGAGGCCCTTGCCGCGACCGCATTCCATCCGGCGACCGTCCATGTGTGGCTCCGGATCGGTTTCGTACGCCCAGTTGTAGCGACGACCCTGCAGCGGGAATGCCAGCGCGGCCGGCATTTGCGTGCGGAAGTCGAAACGATAGTCCGGGCCGCCTGCTTCGAGCAGCAGCACGGTGACGCCTTCGTCTTCAGTCAGACGGGTCGCCAGGGTGTTACCGGCCGAGCCGGCACCGATGATGATGTAATCGAATTCTTGGGACATTGAATGCACCCTCTTTAGATGTGGTCAGGTCAAGATCGCCGGGACGCCGCAACACCTGTGGTGAGGAGAGAATCCTCTGTGGTGAGGGGATTTATCCCCGACAGGCTGCGCAGCAGTCTTGAAATCAGCGATTGAGATCTATCTGGAGAACAGCAGTGTCCGGAAGGGGGCTGCTTCGCAGCCCGTCGGGGATAAATCCCCTCACCACAAAGGCCCCATCCAGACTCTGAGTCAGATCAGAACACCGAGACGTAATCGCCCAGCTCGACCTGTACCGATTTGATGCGTGTGTAGTTGGTCAGCGAGCTGATGCCGTTTTCACGGCCTACGCCCGACTGCTTGTAACCGCCCACCGGCATTTTGGCGTCGGACTCGCCCCAGGCGTTGATCCAGCAGATACCGGCTTCCAGTTGATGAATCACGCGGTGCGCGCGGTTCAGGTCTTTGGTGACGATACCGGCGGCCAGGCCGAAGTCGGTGTCGTTGGCGCGGCGGATCACTTCTTCTTCGGTCTCGTAGGAGAGGATCGCCATCACCGGGCCAAAGATTTCTTCACGGACGATGGTCATCTCGTCGGTGCAATCGGTGAACACGGTCGGTGCAACGAAGGCGCCTTTGGCGAATTCGCCGTCGGTCAGACGCTCGCCGCCGCACAGCACGCGGGCACCTTCTTCTTTACCCTTGGCGATGTAACCCAACACGCTTTCCATGTGGGCGAAGCTGACCAGCGGGCCGAAGTTGGTGTTTTCGTCTTCCGGGTTGCCGATGCGGATGCGCGCGACGCGCTCGACGATCTTGGCTTCGAAAGCGGCTTTCAGGTGGCTCGGTACGAACACGCGAGTACCGTTGGTGCAGACCTGACCGGAGCTGTAGAAGTTGGCCATCATCGCGGTGTCGGCGGCGCGATCCAGGTCGGCGTCGTCGCAGATGATCAGCGGCGACTTGCCGCCCAGTTCCATGGTCACGTCTTTGAGCGACGAAGCCGAAGCGCTGGCCATGACTTTCTTGCCGGTGTCGGTGCCGCCGGTGAAGGAAACTTTCTCGATGCGCGGGTGCTCGGTCAGCCAGGTGCCGACTTCACGGCCGCTGCCGGTCAGGACGTTGAACACGCCGTTTGGCAGGCCGGCTTCGGTGTAGATCTCGGCCAGTTTCAAGGTCGTCAGCGAGGTGACTTCGCTTGGCTTGAAGATCATCGCGTTACCAGCGGCCAGGGCCGGTGCGGATTTCCACAGCGCGATCTGGATCGGGTAGTTCCACGCGCCGATACCAGCGACCACGCCCAGCGGTTCGCGACGGGTGTAGACAAAGGACGTGTCGCGCAGCGGGATCTGCTCGCCTTCGATCGCCGGCACCAGGCCTGCGTAGTATTCCAGCACGTCAGCACCAGTGACGATGTCGACGTACTTGGTTTCGGAGAAGGCTTTGCCGGTGTCCAGGGTTTCCAGAGCAGCCAGTTCATCGTTGCGCTCGCGCAGGATGTCGACGGCGCGGCGCAGAATGCGCGAACGCTCCATGGCGGTCATCGCGGCCCAGATTTTCTGACCCTTTTCAGCGCTGACCACAGCACGCTCGACGTCTTCCTTGGTCGCACGTTGCACTTTGGCGAGGACTTCACCGTTCGCCGGGTTGATGGCTTCGAAAGTGGCATCGCTGCCAGCGTCGGAGTACGCGCCATCGATGTAGAGTTTTTGCAGTTCGAAACGGGCCATAGTGTCCTCGCAAGTGCATTAGTGGTTGGCGTCGACCACCGCGCTGAAACTGCGGTGGCGGTTCAGGTACCGAGCGTTTTCTGTGTGCTCTGGCTCACCTGCTTGGCCAATTGGAAATCCATGTATTCGTAAGCGATCTGTTGCGCCTGCGCGGTGTCGAAAGCGTCTCCCGACAGCGCGCCGCGCAACCACAAGCCGTCGATCAACGCTGCCAGTCCACGCGCGGCGCTGCGCGCATCTTCGAGCGGCAACACACGGCGGAACTCGCAGCACAGGTTGGAATACAGACGGTGATCGTTGATCCGCTGCAACCTGTGCAAAGACGGCTGGTGCATGCTGGTGGCCCAGAAGGCCAGCCAGGTTTTCATTGCCGGGCCATTGACCTGGCTGGCGTCGAAGTTGCCTTCGATGATCACCTGCAGATGCGCCCGTGGGCTGCTGTCTGCCAGCGCCTGCCGGCGCGCGGTGACGTTCTCGCTGAGGACATTCATCAGATACCGCATCGTGGCGGCAATCAGGCCGTTCTTGTCCTGAAAATAGTGACTGATGATGCCATTCGAGACACCGGCCAAACGGGCGATCAGCGCAATGCTGGCGTCCCCCATACCGACCTGATCGACCGCCTGCAACGTGGCTTCGATCAGTTGTTGGCGGCGGATGGGTTGCATACCGACCTTGGGCATCTTGCACATCTCCTTAGGCCTTCCAACGGGCGATAAACGCCGATCGGATTGAGGGCCAGTCTATTTTGTTTTGATTGAACGTTCAATCAACAAAGAATAAGATCTGCGACAAATCGTCGCTGCCTACAGATTTTTTCTGCTTGTAAATGGCGATAAAACGACCTCCGAAAATCCTTGAAACCTGCGTGGGGCATGGCGCGGTTCGCTATTCGATGGACGTGTTGAATGGGCAAGACGCTCGGGGCCAGGTTTCGGATGAACGTCCGCACAGCTTTGGCCACGAAAGCGATTCGCAACGCCATTTCGGCAGGTTCGGGCTTTTTTCGGGGTGTCTTTATATCACCCGCCGGTCGGCTGCCAACTAACCGATTGGTCGGGTTCCGTGTTGCCTTGTGTTCTTCTCTCGCACTGCCTGGAGCATTTGTGCCATGAGTTCTGCCTCGCTAATAAAGACCCCGCCCGAGAAGGTGACGGTCAACGGTTGGGTGTTTTACACCTCGACCGCGTTGATTCTGTTGTTGACCGCCATTCTGATCATCGCCCCGCAAGAGGCCGGCAGAATGTTGGGTATGGCTCAGGCCTGGTTGTCGCGCAGCTTCGGCTGGTACTACATGGTGGTGATCGCCGCCTATCTGGTGTTTGTGGTGGGCCTGGCGTTTTCCTCCTACGGCAAACTCAAACTGGGCAGCAAGGACGATACCCCGGATTTCAGTTACGGCGCCTGGGCGGGGATGCTGTTCTCGTCGGGTATCGGTATTTCGCTGCTGTACTTCGGCGCGTCCGAGCCGCTGGACCATTACTTCAATCCGCCGGAAGGCGCAGCGGCCAGCAACCTGGCTGCGCGTCAGGCGGTGCAACTGACGTTCCTGCACTGGGGCCTGCACGGCTGGGCGATCTACGCACTGGTCGGTCTGGCCGTGGCGTACTTCGCTTACCGTCATAACCAGCCGCTGGCCCTGCGTTCGGCGCTGTATCCGCTGGTGGGCGAGCGTTGGGTCAAGGGCGCCGCCGGTCATGCGGTGGACGGTTTCGGCATGTTCGTGACCTTGCTGGGCCTGGTGACCAACCTGGGGATCGGCTCGCTGCAAGTGTCCTCCGGCCTGGAAAACCTGTTCGGCATGGAGCACAGCAACACCAACCTGCTGATCGTGATCATCGTGATGAGCACCGTGGCGACCATCGCTGCCGTGTCCGGTGTGGAAAACGGCATCCGTCGCCTGTCCAACCTGAACATCGTGCTGTTCAGCGGTCTGCTGATTTTCGTCCTGTTGTTCGGCCCGACCCTGCACCTGCTCAACGGCTTTGTGCAGAACATCGGCGATTACCTCAACGGCGTGGTGCTGAAGACCTTCGACCTGTACGTCTATGAAGGCGACAGCGCCAAGTCCGACCGCTGGCTGGGCCTGTGGACCCTGTTCTACTGGGCCTGGTGGATTTCCTGGGCGCCATTCGTCGGCATGTTCATCGCGCGTATTTCCCGTGGTCGTACCGTGCGTGAGCTGGTGGCTGGCGTGCTGCTGATTCCGCTGGGCTTCACCCTGGCGTGGCTGTCGATCTTCGGCAACTCGGCACTGGATCTGGTGATGAACCAGGGCGCGGTGGAACTCGGCAAGACGGCGCTGGAACAGCCGTCGATGGCGATCTACCAGTTGCTGGAACACTACCCGGCGTCGAAAGTCGTCATCGGTGTGTCGATCTTTGTTGGCTTCGTGCTGTTCCTGACCCCGGCCGACTCCGGCGCGGTGATGATGGCGAATCTGTCCTGCAAGGGCGGCAACGTCGATGAAGATGCGCCGCACTGGCTGCGGATCTTCTGGTCGGTGGTGATCACGCTGGTGACTATCGGTCTGCTGTTCGCCGGTAACTTCGAAGCCATGCAAACCATGGTGGTGCTGGCCGGGCTGCCGTTCTCGGTGGTGCTGGTGTTCTTCATGTTCGGCCTGCACAAGGCGATGCGTCAGGACGTGCAGATCGAACAGGAGCAGGCGCAATTGGCTGAGCGCGGTCGTCGCGGTTTCAGCGAGCGCCTGACCCAACTGGATCTGCAGCCGAGCCAATCGGTGGTGCAGCGCTTCATGGACAAACAGGTCAGCCCTGCGCTGGAAGATGCGGCCGCGCAAATGCGTGCACAGGGTCTGCAAGTGCAGACGCTGCTGGGCAAGTCCAAACGCTGCATGGGCGTGCGCGTCGAGATGGAAGAGGGCAACCCTTTCGTCTACGAAGTGAGCCTGGACGGTTACCTGGCGACCCCGACCGAATCGGCCCAGTCCGATGAGGCGCGCCAGCGTTATTACCGTGCCGAGGTGTACCTGCACAACGGCAGCCAGGACTACGACCTGATGGGCTTCACGCAGGATCAGATCACACGCGATGTGCTCGATCAGTTTGAAAGCCATCGGCAGCTCCTTGGCCGGGTGTATAGCTAAACCTTAAGTTAATGGCGAAGCTGTTTGTGGCGAGGGAGCTTGCTCCCGCTGGGTTGCGAAGCGACCCCAAGAATTTGTGAGTGCTGCGCACTCAAGCGGGAGCAAGCTCCCTCGCCACAGTTGTCCATGTATCAAGTCAATTTATGTAACCAACAAAAACGCCGCGATCCTCTCGCGGCGTTTTTGTGTGCGGGGTTCTTACCCCAGGTTCTTGCCCAGCAACGCGTGATACAGCTCACTGTCGCCCAGAATCCCCACCACATGGTTGTTGTCGTGCAGCACCAGTTTGTTGCCGGTCTGGTAGCGAATCTGCAGCGCGTCACGCATGCCGATGTTCGAGTCCACCAGCGTCGGTTTGCGCTCCAGGCCTTCCACGGCCTGGCCCGGGGCCCAGTTCTGCAGGTTCAGCACCGAACCGTTCTGCCGTGCGCCTTTGATGGTGTTGCCTTCGGCCAGGTCCAGCCACGAGTCGCCGCCCGGGTCGAGGCACACCGAACCGTTGATGCGTTTGCAGTTGTCCAGTGTGCGCATCAGGCTGCGACCGCAGAGCACGTTGAGCGGATTGGTGTGGGCCACGAAGGTGCGCACATAGTCGTCTGCCGGGTTCAGCACGATCTCTTCCGGCACGCTGTACTGGATGATCCGGCCGTCCTTCATGATCGCGATGCGGCTCCCCAGTTTGAGCGCCTCGTCGAGGTCGTGACTGACAAACACGATGGTCTTGCTCAGCTTGCGCTGCAGTTCCAGCAGTTCGTCCTGCAGACCCTGGCGAATCAGCGGGTCGAGTGCCGAGAACGGTTCGTCCATCAACAGAATGTCGGCGTCCATCGCCAGCGCCCGGGCCAGTCCGACCCGCTGTTGCATGCCGCCGGAGAGTTCATCGGGCTTCTTGTTGCGCCATTGGGTCAGGCCCACCAGTTCGAGCTTGTCGTCCACCAGCTTGCGCCGTTCCTTTTCCGGCCGGCCCTGCATTTCCAGACCGAAACTGATGTTCTCGCGCACTGTCAGCCACGGCATCAGGGCGAACTTCTGGAACACCATGGCGATGCGTTTGGTGCGCATCATTTTCAGTTCGGCCGGGGTGCAGGAAGCGATGTCGATCTGCTTGCCTTCGTGCTCGACGAACAGCTTGCCGCGACTGACGGTGTTGAGGCCGTTGATGCAGCGCAGCAGGCTCGACTTGCCGGAGCCGGACAGGCCCATCAGCACGCAGATCTCGCCTTTGTTGATGTCCAGGCTGGCCTTTTCCACGCCAACGATCTGCCCGGTCTTTTTCAGGATCTCGCTGCGGGTCAAACCTTGATCGAGCAGTTTCAGTGCTTCGCGCGGATCCTTGGTGAAGATCACGTCAACGTTATCAAAGCGAATTATGCTCATGCGTCACCCCCTGCTTTGGCGTCGGGTTGTTTGCAGATACGGTCGAGCATGATCGCCAGCAGTACGATCGCCAGGCCCGCTTCGAAGCCCAGGGCGATATCAGCAGTGTTCAGTGCGTTGACCACCGGTTTGCCGAGTCCATCGGCGCCCACCAGTGCCGCGATCACCACCATCGACAGCGACAGCATGATGCACTGGGTGATGCCGGCCGCGATGCTCGGCATGGCGTGAGGCAGTTCGATCCGTGAAAGCAATTGGCGACGCGAGCAGCCGAAGGCCTTGCCGGCGTCCATCAGTTCTTGCGGGACATCGCGGATGCCCAGGTAGGTCAGGCGGATCGGCGCAGCGATGGCGAACACCACCGTGGAGATCAGGCCCGGCACCACACCCAGCCCGAAGAGGGTCAGGGTAGGAATGAGGTAAACGAAGGTCGGTACGGTCTGCATCAGATCGAGTACCGGACGCATTAAAGTGTAGAACATCGGCTTGTGCGCGGCGACGATGCCCAGCGGCACGCCGATGACCACACAGACCAAGGTCGCGAACATGACCTGGGCGAGGGTTTCCATGGTTTCCTGCCAGTACCCCAGATTGAGGATCAGCAGGAAGGAGGCGATGACGAATACCGTCAGTCCCCATTTGCGCTGGATGAAGTGGGCCAGCAGGGCGATGAGGCCGATCAGCACCAGCGGGTTGAACCAGGTCAGCGCAAACGTCACGCCGTGGATCATCGTTTCCAGTGTCACGGCGATTGCGTCGAAGGTGCTGGCGCCGTGTTGCGTCAACCATTCAACGAAGCCCGCGATGTACTGGCCTAAAGGGATTTTCTGATCAATCAGCATGGTAGTGAACGTCCGCATGCAAGGAATAAACAGCCCGGGCGAGCGAACTCGCCCGGCGTAAGGCAATTACTGTGCGAGCTTGGCTTTCACGGCTTCCAGGCCAGGTTTACCGTCAATGGTGGTCACGCCAGCGAGCCAGGTATCGAGCACCTGTGGGTTCTTTTTCAGCCAGGCCTTGGCGGCCGCTTCAGGCTTCATCTTGTCGTCGAGGATGTTGCCCATCAGGGTACTTTCCATGTCGACGGTGAACTCCAGGTTCTTCAGCAACTGACCGACATTGCTGCATTCAGTGGTGTAACCCTTGCGGGTGTTGGTCGCCACGGTCGCAGCACCGAAATCGGGGCCGAAGAAGTCATCGCCGCCGGTCAGGTATTGAATCTTGAAGCGCTTGTTCATCGGGTGCGGCGCCCAGCCGAGGAAGACCACGGCGGTGTCGCGTTTCTGTGCGCGGTCAACCTGCGAGAGCATGCCCGCTTCGGAGGATTCGACGACTTTGAAACCGGCGTCCTTCAGGCCGAAAGCGTTCTTGTCGATCATGCTCTGGATCAGGCGGTTACCGTCATTGCCGGGCTCGATGCCGTAGATCTTGCCGTCGAGCTCTTTCTTGAATTTGGCGATATCGGCGAAGTCATGCAGACCCTTGTCGTACAGGGCTTGCGGTACGGCGAGGGTGTATTTGGCACCCTTGAGGTTGGTGCGCACCACTTCGACGGTGCCGGCATCACGGTAGGCCTTGATGTCGTTTTCCATGGTCGGCATCCAGTTACCGAGGAACACGTCCATGTTCTTGCCGTCGGCCAGCGACTTGTAGGTCACGGGCACGGAGATCATGGTGGTCTTGGTCTTGTAGCCGAGGGCGTCGAGTACCACCGAGGTGGTGGCGGTGGTGGCGGTGATGTCGGTCCAGCCGACATCGGAGAAGTTCACGGTACTGCACTGAGCGGGTTCTGCAGCGTGAGCCAGTAACGGCAGACTCAGCATGGCGGCCAACAACAACGACGGGGAACCTTTCATGGATGGACTCCTTGGTGTTTTTTTTGGCAGTGTTCCGACTGTGGACCACCGCACTTATAGGTTGCGGTTGGATGGCGTTCTGGAGACAGCTCTACCACGGCGCCTTGCAATCGAGTCATAACGATCATGTACCAGTGAAAATCTGACGCCTACAGGGTGGGTCGTATCCAGTACAGGGATGGTCGCATCCAGTGTCAGTGACGTCGTTTACAGCTTTTTTCTACCCCGTTTGGCCATCTGAACCGCATAAAAACGGCGAAAACAGGGGAGCAAACCGGCACGGCGTTGGTGGGCATGAGTGCGTCGGTGTCAGACGCCGGACGACCTGACAAAAGCCTGATGATGCGGGCATTCCGGCGGATCGCAGCTTGAGCGTAGCAGCTCCGCCAGCGGGCGCTTAACGCCCGGGAACGGCATCCTCAGGAGCTCTGCAGCAATGGCTATCAGCGTTTTCGACCTGTTCAAAATCGGCATCGGCCCGTCCAGTTCCCACACCGTCGGCCCGATGCGCGCCGCGGCCCTGTTTGTCGAATCGCTGCGCGACCGGCACCTGCTCGAACAGGTGCGGCGTATAGAAGTGCAACTGTTCGGTTCGCTGTCGGCCACCGGCATTGGTCACGGCAGCGACAACGCGGTGATCATGGGCCTGATGGGCGAGTGGCCGGACGCAATCGACCCGTCGCAGATTGGCCCGCGAATCCAGGCCCTGCGTGAAACCCACACGCTTCTTCTGGACGGCCGTTTGTCGGTGCCGTTTGTCTGGGCGCGCGACATGCGCCTGATCGACGAGAACCTGCCGTTCCACCCCAACGCCATGACCCTGATTGCCGAAGGCGATCACGGCGAGATTCATCGTGACACCTACTATTCGGTCGGCGGCGGATTCGTGGTGGATCAGGCGCAGGCATCCAGCGGCGTGGTCGATCTGGATCGCACTGAATTGCCCTATGACTTTTCCAGCGCAGTAGAACTGCTGCAGCTGTGCCAAAAGAACAATCTGCGCGTCGCCGAATTGATGATGGCCAACGAAAAGGTCTGGCGCAGCGAAGAAGAAATCCGCGCCGGCCTGATGAAGCTGTGGCGGGCGATGCAGGATTGCGTCGAGCAGGGCCTCAAGCACGAAGGCATCCTCCCCGGTGGTTTGAATGTGCGTCGGCGTGCGGCGAAGTTGCATCGCAACCTGCAGGAATTGAACAAGCCCAACGTGATCGGTTCGACGTTGAGCGCGATGGAATGGGTCAACCTGTTCGCCTTGGCGGTCAACGAAGAAAACGCCGCGGGCGGTCGTATGGTCACGGCGCCGACCAATGGCGCGGCGGGGATCATTCCGGCGGTGTTGCACTACTTTATGAAGTTCAGCGAAGCGGTCACCGACGCCAACGTCGTCGACTACTTTCTGGGTGCGGCGGCGGTGGGGATTCTGTGCAAGAAGAACGCCTCGATCTCCGGTGCCGAAGTCGGCTGCCAGGGTGAAGTGGGTTCGGCCTGCGCGATGGCGGCAGCGGGTCTGGCGGAGATCTTGGGCGCGACACCGGAGCAACTGTGCAACGCGGCGGAAATCGGTCTGGAACATAACCTCGGCCTGACCTGCGATCCGGTCGGTGGACTGGTGCAGGTGCCGTGCATCGAACGCAATGCGATTGCGGCGGTGAAAGCGATCAACGCGGCGCAGATGGCCTTGCGCGGCGATGGCCAGCACTTCATCTCGCTGGACCGGGTGATCCGCACCATGCGCGATACCGGCGCGGATATGCATGACAAATATAAAGAGACTTCGCGCGGTGGTTTGGCCGTTAGCGCGGTTGAGTGCTGAAACAGTGACACCAAGGTGAGTTCTTCGCGAGCAGGCTCGCTCCCACAGGAGCATGCATTCCAAATG
>NZ_JABULD010000164.1:0-2785 GCF_014060985.1 Pseudomonas sp. MD195_PC81_125 | reverse complement strand
ATTCTCGGCGCCATGCTCGGGGCCTGCCTGGGTCTTGAGAGCTGGCCGGCGCCGATGATCGCCACAGTCAAAGCGGTCAAGTCATCTGGAGCTTGAGCCCCTCGTGAAAGGACTCCTCACCTTACGCTGAGGACCCGTGTAGGAGCTGCCGAAGGCTGCGATCTTTTGATCTTCAGCAGTCTTCGGGCAGCCGCAAAATCAGGATCAAAAAGATCGCAGCCTGCGGCAGCTCCTACAGGAGATGTGCGGGTTATTGAATTGCCCATAAAACACAAGAATGGCAAACAGGAGCACTGTTCATGAGTTCATCAAACGTCGGGCAAAGCGCCGGGCAACTGGAAACCCGGGGTATCGAGCCGGTGCCGGAAGCCGAGTGCAACGGCCATCCGTTGCAACTGTTCTGGGTCTGGTTCGCCGCCAACATTTCCATTCTCGGACTGCCGCTCGGCGCTACGCTGGTGGCGTTTCGCGGGCTGGCAATCTGGCAGGCGATCATTGTCGCGATTGTCGGCGCAGCCGGTTCGTTTGCGGTGGTGGGGATCATCTCGATTGCCGGCCGCCGCGGCCGCGCGCCGAGCCTGACCCTGTCGCGGGCGATCTTCGGCGTGCGCGGCAATATCGGCCCGACCCTGGTCTCGCTGATGTCGCGTCTGGGCTGGGAAACCGTCAACACCACCACCGCGGCATTCGTGTTGCTGTCGCTGTGCTCGATCCTGTTCGGCTCGCCGGTGGAAGCGAAAAGCGCGCCCGTGTTGACGCTGATCTTCATCGCCATTTTCGTGTTGCTGACCCTGTCGGTTTCCGGTCTCGGACACGCGACGTTGCTGGTGATCCAGAAGTGGGCGACCTACGTGTTCGGCGCGCTGAACATTCTGGTCGGCGGCTTCCTCTGCGCGACGATCGACTGGAGCGCGGTGTTCAACGCCACGCCAGCGCCGCTGAGCGCAATGATCATCGGCATCGGCACCATGGCCGCCGGCACCGGGATCGGCTGGGCCAACGCTGGCGCGGACATGTCGCGCTATCAGCACCGCAGCGTCAAGGCGGTGCGGCTGGTAGCGTCGGCGGCGTTCGGTGCGGGGATTCCGCTGGTACTGCTGATCACCCTCGGCGGCCTGCTGTCGGTGGGTAACAACGACCTGGCATCGGCGACTGACCCGATCGTGGCGATCCGCGACATGCTGCCAACGTGGATGGCCGTGCCGTACCTGATCACCGCATTCGGCGGACTGCTGCTGTCGAACAACCTCTCGGTGTACTCCGCCGGTTTGACCACGCTGACGTTGGGCCTCAAGGTCAAACGCGTCTACGCCGTGGTGGTGGACATCGTCGCGATCTTTGCCGGCTCGATCTACTTCATGCTGATTGCCGACAGCTTCTACGGCCCGTTCATTACCTTCATTTCCCTGCTGGCGGTGCCGATCACTGCGTGGGTCGGGATCTTCGTGGTCGACCTGATTCACCGGCATTACTACAGCCCCAACGACCTGCTTGATGTCAGCCCGAGCAGCGCCTATTGGTATCGCGGCGGCATCGAGTGGCGTGCGTTCGGCGCCTGGGCGATTGCCATCGTGCTCGGCTTCAGTTTCACCACCATCGGCACCACCGCCGAGAATGTCTGGTTCAAAGGCGTCCTGTCTGACTCGTGGCTGGGCCACAACGGTCTGGGCTGGATCGTGACCTTCGTGGTGGCCGGTGGCATTTACCTGGTTCTCGGCGGGGCGAAAGACCGCCGCGCCGCGCAAGTCGAGAATGCTCATGCCTAAGATGTTGCACACCGGCCAGGTCATCATCGACCTGGTCATGGCGGTGGATCAGTTGCCGCAAATCGGCGGCGATGTGCTGGCGCAGTCTGCGGCGTTCGAGGCCGGCGGCGGTTTCAACGTGATGGCCGCTGCCGTACGCAATGGTTTGCCGGTGGTTTATCTCGGTCGCCACGGCAGCGGGCGCTTCGGTGATCTGGCGCGCCAGGCGATGGACGCCGAAGGCATTCACATCGGTATCCAGACGCCTGCGCAACGCGACACCGGGATTTGCGTGGCGCTGACCGATGCGTCGGCCGAGCGCAGTTTCATTTCCTACATCGGCGCTGAAGGTGAGGTGACCTGGGAGGATTTGAACAGCGTGACCGCCGAGGCGGGCGATTACGTTTATGTGAGCGGCTACAGCCTGCTGCATGCAGGCAAGGCGCAGGCACTGCTGGACTGGACGCTGGCGCTGCCGGACGCGATCAACGTGGTGTTCGATCCGGGCCCGCTGGTGGAGTCGCCGGACTCGGCGTTGATGCGGGCGCTGCTGCCGCGCATTGATGTGTGGACCAGCAACAGCGTCGAAGCGTTGCGCTTTACCGGGGCGGCGGACATTGGCGCGGCACTGGACCGACTCGCCGAACACTTACCGCAAGACGTGCTGTTGGTGGTACGCGACGGGCCGCAGGGGTGCTGGATTCAGCAGGCCGATGAGCGGCGGCATGTGCCGGGGGTTCGCCGTGAAAGCCGTGGACAGCAACGGTGCGGGGTGATGCGCATGCCGGGGGTGTTTGTCGCCGGGTTGGCGCAGGGCCTGGATGCGCATGAGGCGGCGCGGCGGGCGAATGCGGCAGCGGCTTTGGCGGTGACGCGATGGGGGCCGGCTACAGCGCCGGTGGCGGCTGAAGTGGATGTTTTTATCCGCGAGTCCTGCGGCGACTGAACTGACGCTTTCGCGAGCAGGCTCGCTCCCACAGGTTTACAGGGTGAAACGCAAATTTGTGTACCCCGGAGTCACTGTGGGAGCTGGCTTGCCA
>NZ_JABULD010000145.1:0-9422 GCF_014060985.1 Pseudomonas sp. MD195_PC81_125 | reverse complement strand
CCCACAGGAGAATTTCGGTGTGTCAGGGAAGGGCGGGAAGGTTGAAGAACGCACGGGCACACGCGGTGGTGTGCGCCGCCAGGTCTTCCTCGCTTTCGCCTCGGTGCAACGCCACTTCGCGCAATACTTCGGTCAGATACGCCGGCTCATTGCGGCCGTTCTTCGGCTTTGGCCGCAGGGTGCGGGGCAGCAGGTACGGCGCGTCGCTTTCGAGCATCAGTCGTCCGCGTTTGATCTCCTTGACCAGCGAGTGCAGGTGCGTGCCGCGGCGCTCGTCGCAGATCCAGCCGGTGATGCCGATGTGCAGATCCAGATCCAGGTAACTGAACAAGGCTTTCTGCTCGCCGGTAAAGCAGTGCACCACAGCGGCGGGCAGTTGATCACGAAAGTCCCGGAGGATTTCCAGCAGACGCTGGCTGGCATCGCGTTCGTGGAGAAACACCGGCAATTGCAGTTCTACCGCCAGCGCCAGATGTTCTTCGAGGACTTTTTCCTGTTGCGGGCGCGGCGAGAAATCACGGTTGAAATCCAGCCCGCATTCACCCACGGCGACCACGTTTGGCTCGTGCAGCAGACTGCGCAACCGGCGCGCGCTGTCAGCATTCCAGTCACTGGCCGAATGCGGGTGAATGCCGGCGGTGGCGAACAGCTGTTGGCCACCGTCATCCAGTTGCCGGCATAGCTCCAGCGCCTGTTCGCTACCTTCGACGCTGGTGCCGGTCAGCACCAGTTGGCAGACCCCGGCGGCGTAGGCGCGGTCGAGCACGGCCTGATGTTTTTCAGCAAAACCGGGGTTGGTCAGGTTGACGCCGATATCGATGAGTTGCATGGTTCTACCTCGGGCCGAAGGCCGGAAAGCATACCAGAGCTGTAGATTTATAAGAAAAGCCAAGAACTACAAAGAGTTATAGCTGTCTTTTGATGCCGTGACAGAGCCCGGGTTGGCGGATAAGCCATCACTGTGCCAGTCTCTCGCACTTTGCCAGCGCTCCAGGCGCTCTGTTTTCGTCGGCGATTTCGACCGTTCAGCGGTTAAAAAACGCCCCGTATTCTTTCCGGAGAGTGGATGCATCGTCCCTCGGTTTTGCTCCTGTTGTGTGCGTCGCTGCTATTGCCGATAACGGCGGTTGCGCGCTTGCCCGGGCCACAGCAAGCCGTGCCGGCCGCCAAGGTCCGAGACCTGTCGGAGATACGCAGCAGCCGCGTATTGCGAGTGCTGGTCAACCAGAGTCGCAACAGCTCCGGAGAAGTCCAGGGCCAGGCCATCGGTGTCGAATACCATCGCCTGCGCGCCTTCGAGCAATACCTCAATGGCCACGCCCGCGACGGCCAGGAAGTCACTCTCAAGATCATTCCCAAAGCCAAGGATCAACTGCTCGGCGCGTTGCAACGCGGCGAAGGTGATCTGGTGGCGCCCGGCGAGCTGCTTGATCTGCAACCCGGCCACGCGGTGGCCAGCAGCGAGCCGATCGCCAGCAACGTGCCGCTGGTGCTGGTCGGGATCAAGGGCGAGCGCCGTTACACCAAGGTCGAGCAGCTTTCCGGCAAGACCCTGGCCTTGCCCACCGGCAGTGCGGCGGGGGACGCGGTCAGCCAGCTCAATCAGAAACTGGCGCTGCACAAACTGGCGCCGATCAAGATCGAATGGGTCGATCCGACGCTGGCGGTCGAGGACGTGCTGGAGATGGTGCAGGGCGGAATCTTCCACCTGACTATCGTTGAGCAACCGATCGCCGAGCGCTGGGGCAAGGTCCTGCCCAAGTTGCGTTTCGACCGGCAATTGATGATCAGTGAACCGGGTGAGGAGTACTGGTTCGTGCGTCGTGATGCCTCGATGCTGCGGGCGAGCATTGATCGCTTCCTCGGCGGCTACAAGAAACCGGCGAACGAGGATGCCGAATTTCTGCGGATCTATCGGCGCCTCTACCAAGTGCACTATCCGTTGGCCAAGGCTGACCGTCAGCGTCTGGAAAAACTGCGCCCGACGCTGCAAAAACACGCCGATGCGCAGAACATGGACTGGCTGAACCTGGCGGCGCTGGCCTTCAAGGAGTCGGCCCTGCAACCCGGCGCCCGCAGCGGCAGCGGCCCGACCGGGTTGATGCAGATCACCCCGTCCGCGGCACAGCGGGTCGGTGTGAACAACATCCAGAATCTCGATGCGAATGTGCAGGCCGGGGCCAAGTATCTGGCGATGATCCGTCGCAAGTTTTTCAACAGTCCGAAACTCAATGAGCGCGAGCGCATGGCGTTCACCCTGGCCGCTTACAACATCGGTCCGGAACGGGTGCAAGGCATGCGCGCCGAGGCTCGGCGGCGCGGGCTGAATCCCAACCAGTGGTTTTTTCAGGTCGAGCGCATCGCCATGGAGCAGGTGGGCATGGGCCCCGTCAGCTATGTTAATAGCGTGAACAAGTACTACCTGGCGTTCGACCGGGAGCGGGAGTCACTGGAGCCCCGGGAACAGAAAGTCGCCTCACGTAAATGATCAAATAATTTGATTGTTATGGCGGAATAATTGCGCTTTTAACATGAATTTAACTGATTAATATAGCGGCCAATCCCAACACACTTCTCGCAAAACAAGGAATGCCCCATGAGCTCACTGATCAACAAGGTTCTGTTCACCCGCGCCGGTTACGGCCTGACCATTCTGCGTATCGCGGTCGGCGTGATCTTCGCCGCCCACGGTTCGCAAAAACTCTTTGGTCTGTTTGGCGGTTACGGTCTGGCGGGCACCGCGCAGTACATGGACAGCATCGGTCTGCACCCGGGTTACCTGATGGCCACATTGGCCGGCGGTACTGAGTTTTTTGCCGGTCTGGCGTTGATCATCGGCCTGCTGGTGCGCCCGGCGGCGCTGGGCCTGACCTTCCTGTCGCTGGTGGCGATCTTCACCGTGCACATCAGCAATGGTCTGTTCATGGCCAACAACGGTTACGAGTTTGCCCTGGCGCTGCTCGGTGGCAGCCTCGCGGTGATGATCGAGGGCGCCGGCAAGCTGTCGGTGGATCGCGCCATCGCCGGTTGAGCGCTCTGGATCAAGCAAAAGGCCCGCATTGTGCGGGCCTTTTTTTTGTTGTGGCTGATTCTTGACACTCATCGGTCACGTTCTCTAGGATGTTGCACATGCGCCGATTTAAACAGCTACTTGCGGGGCGCCAGGTGACTCAGACAGTTGCCGTCAGAAGCCGGAACAGGGCTTCGAAATACCGCTAAAGCGCTGGTTCGGTGTTGCCTCTCACCTGCCATGCAGACTTTTGAGGCAGAGACACGACACGATGAATGCACTACGCCCTCCAGCACGTCCCGCGCCGATCACGGCACATATCACCCAACGCAATCCAAAAATCCTGCTTGGCGGCAAACACCAGCCGACGCTGTTGCGTTATCTGGATGGCTGGCCACGTCGCAGCGGCGGTCCTGCCGCGTTCCTGATCCAGTTCGTTGAAGACGGCGAGTCGCTGGCGCGCTTTGCCAGTGACAGTTTTGACCTCGCCGTGATTCAGGCGCCGAGCGCTGAAGACGCGCCAGAAATGATCAAGCAACTGACCCGCGTTGCGCGGCAGGGACTGATCACGCGCCGCTGAGCGTTACGGATACTCGATCGCCACGATATAGACAAACTGCTCACCGGTTGGCGTCTGCACCCGAACCTCGGCGTCCAGCGCCTTGCCGATCAAGGCACGAGCCAGCGGTGAGTCAATGCTGATCAGACCCAGTTTCAGATCCAGTTCATCCGGGCCGACGATACGGTAGCGCGACTGCTTGCCGTCTTCGTCCTCGATGGTCACCCAGGCACCGAAGTACACCTTGTTCGGATCGCTGGGTTTTTCGCTGACGACCTTCAGTGCTTCGAGTCGCTTGGTGAGAAAACGCACGCGGCTGTCGATCTCGCGCAGCATTTTCTTGCCGTAGGTGTACTCGGCGTTTTCCGAACGATCACCCTGCGCCGCTGCCTCGCTGACTGCCTGCGTCACTTGCGGGCGGCGCACATGCCACAGTTCATGGAATTCGGCGCGCATCCGCGCTTCACCTTCAGGGGTGATCAGCGCGGTGCCGGCGGTGCGGGGAGGGCGATAACGGCTCATGGCAACTTCTTCTGGTGACGAAGGCTGGAGTCTATCAACCCTCGCGCAAGACTGTCAGCGGACTCGCATTCAGTGCTCGACGCGTGCCGAACACCCCGGCACCGCCAATCAGTGCGGCGCCAATTAATGGCAGCACCAGCAGCCATGGATGCGGATGCCATGGCAGATCGAAGGCAAAGCGATACAACACCAGACTCACCACTTCCGAACCGATGGCCGCCAGCAAACCGCTGACCGCGCCGAGCAGACCGAACTCGATACGCCGCGCCTTGACCAGCAACTGCCGTTGCGCGCCCAGTGCGCGTAACAACGCGCCTTGGCGAATGCGCTCGTCCAGCGTGGCCTGCAAGCCAGAGAACAGCACCGCCATCCCCGCCGCCAGCACAAACAACAATACATACTCCACCGCCAGGGTGACCTGGGCGAGGATGCTGCGCAGTTGTTCCAGCAGAGCTTCGACCTGAAGGATGGTCACCGCCGGGAATGCTCGTGACAGCTCGACAATCTGCTGATCGTGACCAGGTGCCAGATAGAAACTGGTCAGGTAAGTCGCCGGCAGATCCCTCAGGGTGCCGGGCTGGAAGATCATGAAGAAGTTCGGCTGAAAGTTGTCCCAATTGATTTCGCGCAGACTGGTGACCCTGGCTTCACGATTGACCCCGCCCACGCTGAACACCATGCGATCGCCGAGTTTGAGCTTGAGGCTTTCGGCGACTTTGCCTTCCACCGACACGCCCGGTATGTCTTCCGAGGGTTGCCCGGTCCACCACACACCGGCGGTGAGCGTGTTGCCGGCCGGCAAGTCGGCGGCCCAGGTCAGGCTCAAGTCGCGTTGCACTGCACGGTCGCCGGCGGAATCCTTGCTGACGATCTGCTGCACCGGTTCGCCGTTGATGCTGATCAGCCGTCCTGGCACCACTGGGTATAACGGTGCCGCTTGAGCCGAGACTTTGATCAGGTGGTCGGTGAAGGCTTGTTTGTCCGCGGGCAGGATGTTCAGGGCAAAGTAATTCGGTGCGTTTTTCGGCAACTGGTTTTGCCAGGTGTCGAGCAGCTCGCCGCGCAGCAGAGCGATCAATGCCATCGACAACAGGATCAGACCGAACGCCAGCGCTTGCCCGGCCGCCGCCAGCGGATGACGCAACAACTGCCCCAGACCGAGGCGCCACGGCAGCGGCGCACGGGCGAGCATCCGTCGCAGGCTGTTGAGCAGCAACAACAGCAAACCACCCAATACCAGCGCCGCGATTACACCGCCGCCCAGCAGGGCGAAAGTCAGCAACAGATCCAGACTCAGGCGCCACATGATCAGACCCAGTGCGCCCAGTGCCGCGCCGTAGACCATCCAGGTACTCGACGGAATCGGCAGCATGTCACGGCGCAGCACGCGCAGTGGAGGCACCCGACCCAGCGCGGCAAGCGGTGGCAGGGCGAAACCGGCCAGTGCGACCAGTCCCGTACCGATGCCGGCCATTGCCGGAAACAGGCCGCCCGGCGGGACATCTGCCGGCAGCAGATCATGCAGCAGGGCAAACAGCCCCAGTTGTGCCAGCCAGCCAAGCACCGCGCCACTGAGGGCGGCGAACAAACCCAGTACGCTCAGTTGAATACTGAACAACAGCATGGTTTCTCGACGCGACAAACCGAGGCAGCGCAGCAAGGCACTGGCGTCGAAGCGACGACTGGCAAAGCGGTTTGCAGACAGCGCCACGGCCACGCCGGCCAGCAATACCGCGACCAGACTCGCCATGTTCAGGTAGCGCTCGGCCTTGCCCAGTGCGCCGCCAATCTGCCGGTTGCCGTCGCGCGCATCCTGAATGCGCTGATTGGCTGCCAGGCCCGGTTTGAGCAATTGCCGATAGGTTTCCAGCGCCTGCGGTTCGCCGCGCCACAGCTCGCGGTAGCTGACGCGGCTGCCGGGCTGTACCACGCCGGTGGCGGCAAGGTCGTCGAGGTTGATCATCACCCGAGGCGTCAAGCTGTAGAAATTGCCGGCGCGATCCGGTTCGTAGGTCAGCACGCGGGTCAGTTTCAGCGTTTTCATGCCGACGTCGATGCTGTCGCCGATTTTCAGATCCAGGGCGGTCAGCAAACGTGCCTCGACCCACGCTTCACCGGGTTGCGGTTCGCCGCCGGTTGTCTCGGCGGCAAACGGCGCCGGGGCACTTTTCAGTTCGCCGCGCAGTGGATAAGCGCGGTCGACGGCTTTGATGCTCGATAACTGAATGCCGTTGTCGGTGGCGACGACACTGGAAAACTCCACGACCCGTGCTTGATTCAAACGCAGCTCGGTGCCGCTGCGAATCTGTTCGTCGCGGGCCGGCGAACTGCCTTCGAGGACCAGGTCGGCGCCAAGGAACTCGGTGGCGCGCAGCATCATCGCGCCGTTGAGACGGGCGCCGAAGTAGCCGATGGCGGTACTCGCGGCCACCGCCACCAGCAGGGCGAAGAACAACACGCGAAGTTCGCCGGCGCGAGCATCGCGCAGCAATTGGCGAAGGGCGAGACTGAACAGACGCAAGAGCGGCAGACGTGCCATCAAGGCTCCAGAGGGGCGACCAGCAGCCCGGCTTCAAGTCGAATCAGGCGCCGGCAGCGATGGGCCAGGCGTTCGTCGTGGGTCACCAGTACCAGCGTGGTGCCGCGTTCCTTGTTCAGTTCGAACAGCAAGTCGCTGATGCGCTCGCCGGTGTGGCTGTCGAGGTTGCCGGTGGGTTCGTCGGCGAACAGCACGTCGGGCTCGGCAGCGAAGGCGCGGGCAATCGCCACGCGCTGCTGTTCGCCGCCGGAGAGCTGGCGCGGCGAGTGCGTCAGGCGCTGGCCGAGGCCGACGCGCTGCAACAATTCAGTGGCGCGCTCACGGGCGTCCTTGCGGCCATCGAGTTCCAGCGGCAGCATGACGTTTTCCAGGGCGTTGAGGCTGTCGAGCAACTGGAACGACTGAAAGACGAAGCCTACGTGCTCGGCACGGATGCGCGCGCGCTGGTCCTCGTCGAGACTGCTCAGGCCCTGGCCGGCGAGAATGACTTCGCCGCTGCTCGGCAAATCGAGACCGGCGAGCAGGCCGAGCAGGGTGGATTTGCCGGAACCGGACGCGCCGACGATGGCCAGGCTGTCGCCCTGGTTCAGTTCCAGGCTGAGTTCGTGCAGGATAGTCAGTTCACCTTCCGCGCTGGGAACCACTTTGCTGAGGTTCTTCGCGGTGAGAATGCTTGCGCCCATGGAGAATCCGATGCGTGTGTGGTTTTTGAGTGCTGGCCTGGCCTTGATGTGCATGGCCCAGAACGCAGCGGCGGGTACTGTCCTGATCGTTGGCGATAGTATCAGCGCCGGTTTCGGACTGGATACCCGCCTGGGGTGGGTATCGCTGCTCGAGCAACGGCTCAAGGCTGAAGGTTTTGACGACAAAGTGGTCAATGCCTCCATCAGCGGTGACACCAGTGCCGGAGGCCAGGCGCGCCTGCCGGCGCTGCTTGCAGAGCATAAGCCGGAACTGGTGATCCTCGAATTGGGCGGCAATGACGGCCTGCGCGGAATGCCGCCAACGCAATTGCAACAAAACCTTGCGGCAATGATCGACCGCTCGCGCCAGACCGGTGCCAAGGTGCTCCTGCTCGGCATGCAATTGCCGCCCAACTACGGCAAGCGTTACACCGATGCCTTTGCCGAGGTCTACGGCAAACTTGCGGACGAGAAAAAACATCCCGCTGGTGCCGTTTTTCCTCGAAGGCGTGGGCGGGCATCCCGAGCTGATGCAGGCCGATGGTCTGCACCCGGCAGTCGGGGCTCAGGGCAAGTTGCTGGAAAATGTCTGGCCGACGCTAAAACCGCTGTTATGAGGCTTTTCTAGTGGCAGGCTTTCGGCTAATGTGGCGCCCCCTTATTTGGAGCCCCCGATGCCGCGTCCTGCCTGGTCCCTGTTTGCCTACCAACTGATCGAGCCTGACGAACAGCTGGATCTGTTCGCCTGCCAGGAAGTGCGGGTGCATCTGGTGACCCGTCAGCTCGAACTCGGTGGCTCGGCCGACCGCACGTTGTGCGGCAGTCTGTTGCCGGCGCAACCGCGCTGGTCGAGTGTGGATCGCCGGGTGTTCCAGGATCAGCGACTGTGTTCGTTGTGCCGGGCGATTCTCGAGTCACAAAAACGCGGCACCTCGCCGATCTGGCCTGAGTTGCGTTTCGAGCTCTAGGACCAACAGATCGCAGTCTGCGGCAGCGCCTGCATGAAGACTTCTGGCTGCCCATCGGCGCATCTCCCCGAATTCCCGAGGCGCGGTGTACAATCGCGCCCTTATACCCCTTGTTGATCATGCGAAGGATTTTCCGGATGTTGCCGCGCTTTCCTGCCGTCACCCGCTGCCTGTCACTTGCCGCCCTGTGTGTGGCCGGTCCCGTTGCTGCATTGGAGTTTCCCCTGCCTCCGCCTGGTGAGGACATCATCGGCCAGGTGCAGGTGATCAAGGCCAAGTACGAAGACACTTTCGCTGACCTGGGAACCAAGTACGACCTGGGCTATTCGGAAATGGTCGCGGCCAACCCGGGTGTCGATGCCTGGCTGCCGGGCGCGGGTACTGAAATCGTTCTGCCTACGCGGTTCATTCTGCCGCCGGGGCCGCGCGAGGGCATCGTGATCAACCTCGCCGAATACCGTCTCTACTACTACCCGAAAGGCCGGAACGTGGTGTACACCTTCCCGCTGGGTATCGGCCGTGAAGGGTGGGGTTCGCCAATCGCGCATACCTCGATCACCGCCAAGACGCCGAACCCGACCTGGACCCCTCCTGCGTCGATCAAGGCCGAGCACGCTGCCGATGGTGATCCGCTGCCGAACGTGGTGCCGGCCGGTCCTGACAATCCGCTGGGCCCGTTCAAGTTCACCCTGGGCACTCCGGGCTACCTGATCCACGGCTCGAACAAGAAGTTCGGCATCGGCATGCGCACCAGCCACGGCTGCTTCCGCATGTTCAACAACAACGTGCTGGAAATGGCGGCCATGGTGCCGGTCGGCACTTCGGTGCGTATCCTCAATGACGCGTACAAGTTCGGCAGCAGTGGCGGCAAGGTCTATCTGGAAGCGCACACGCCAATCGACGACAAGGGCAATCCGTCGGTAGTCGACAAGCACACCGCGGTGATCAACGCGATGCTCAAGCGCGAAGACGTGACCAACAATCTGCGCGTGAACTGGGATGTGGTGCGTGATGTGGTGGCGGCTGAAGACGGTCTGCCAACCGAAATCGGCACGCCGAACACCTCGGCACCGATTGTCTCGAGTGCGCCGATCGACCTGCAGCAATAAGCTCGATCCAGACCCCGCCGATGCAAGAAGCG
>NZ_JABULD010000266.1:0-1254 GCF_014060985.1 Pseudomonas sp. MD195_PC81_125 | reverse complement strand
TTTTGATCCTGTTTCTAAAGGCAAGATCAAAAGATCGCAGCTTCGGCAGCTCCTACAGGGGATATTTCAGGCAATCAGAATTTCAGGGCGGCAGCCTTGGCGGTCACTTCGGTGCCTTGCTGGCCGCTCGGGCCGATCAGTTGTACCTGAATTTTCTGGGTGGCCGGGAAGGTATTGAAGATGTTTGCCAGATCCAGGGTCTTCAAGGCGCCCGGGGTGGCGCAAGTGAATTGGTAGTGGGCGTGGATTTCGCTGTGATCGTGGTGATGCGCTTCACCGCCCTTGGCATCTTCGTCGTGGTCATCATCGTCATGCTCGTCGGCAGCCGGCTTGTCGCCGAACAGCGGACTTTGCAGTTCCTGGCTGGCCACTTTGCACCCGGCGGCGGTTGGCAGGCTGAACAGCGCCAGCGGGTTTTCCAGTTTGGCGCGGGCGGCGGCGACCTTGGCCTTGTCGGCGTCGCTGGTGGCGGCATGTTCGAAGCCCACCAGGTTCATCGCCGGGCTTTCCAGTTCCAGCTCCAGGGTCTGGCCGTCGAGTGCAGCATTCAGGCGGCCGACGCCATGTTCGTGGGCACCGAGGCTGCCGTGCTCGTGGTCGTGATCGTGCTCATCGGCGGCATGGGCGATGGCCAGCGGCAACAGGGCAAACGGCAAAGCGAGGAGCAGACGACGCATGGCGGTCTCCGGAAAGTAAAGTGAAGAGTTTGTTATGTAATCTTATAACGAAAGTGCGCAGAGTTTGCCCGTGCGCTTGGCGTTGCACAAGTCCCGTGGGAGCATGCAGGTCAGAAATGTGCAGGAGCGAAGCAGATGTTGCGGATACGCGGAACCGTTGGCGCGACGCCGGTGGATTTGACGGTGGAGCTGGATGACAGTGATTGGGCGAAGCTCGGCGCAGCCCTTGGCGCGCAGCCGCAGGGTGATCAGCCTGAAGCGGCATTGAGCACGCCGGCAGCGAAACCACTGAACCAGGACGATGCGTTGTGGCAGGTCGCGCAGGGTCTGTTGCGCAAGGCCGGGCAGCTCAGCGGGCCGGATCTGCTGGAGCAGCTTGAGGGATTGACTGGCAGCGCCTCGGCGGGCAAGCGCTTGCTGGTGCGCTTGCGCCACAGTTCACAGGTGAAAGTGGCGAGCGGCGGGGATACGCCGCTCTACAGCTGGGTCGAGTGAGCCGCAAAAGATCGCAGCCTGCCGGCAGCTCCTACAGTCTCACCCATGTTTTTGTCGGATGAACCTGTAGGAGCTGCCGAAG
>NZ_JABULD010000431.1:0-3357 GCF_014060985.1 Pseudomonas sp. MD195_PC81_125 | reverse complement strand
GGCAGCTCCTACAGGGTTTTGTGAACACCTGTGTAGGAGCTGCCGAAGGCTGCGATCTTTTCCGGCGCGCCGATTATATCGAGCCCAGCGAAAAGTTACTCCAGTGCCTTCCAGATATCCGTGGCGTACTCACGAATGGTCCGGTCAGAGGAAAACCAGCCCATCCGCGCCGTGTTGAGCACTGCCGAACGCCACCAGTTGTTAGCGTCGTGCCAGTGCGCATCGACGCGTTTCTGTGCTTCCCAGTAGGAATCGAAGTCGGCGCAGACCAGGAAGCGGTCGTAGTCCACCAGCGAATCAATCAGCCCGGTATAGCGCGACGTGTCATCCGGCGAGAACACGCCACTGCGGATCGCTTGCAGCACGTCGCTCAAACGGTGCGACGCGGCGATGTCCGGCGCGGCGCTGAACTCGTGGTTCTGTTTGCGCGCTTCAACCTGCTGCGCACTGAGGCCGAAGATGAACATATGCTCGGCGCCGATGCGCTCGCACATTTCCACGTTGGCACCGTCGAGGGTGCCGATGGTCAGTGCGCCGTTGAGACCGAACTTCATGTTACTGGTGCCCGACGCTTCGAAGCCGGCCGTGGAAATCTGCTCGGACAAGTCCGCCGCCGGAATGATGCTCTCGGCGAGGCTGACGTTGTAGTTGGGCAGGAACACCACCTTCAGCAAACCACGCACGGTCGGGTCGTTGTTCACCACCCGGGCGATGTCGTTGGTCAGCTTGATGATCAGCTTGGCCTGGTGATAACTCGCGGCCGCTTTACCGGCGAAGATCTTCACCCGCGGTACCCAGTCCACTTCCGGCTCGGCACGAATCGCCTGATACAGCGCCACCGTGTGCATCAGGTTGAGCAACTGGCGCTTGTATTCGTGGATCCGTTTGACCTGCACGTCGAACATCGCCGCCGGATTGACCGCGATCCCCAACCGCTCGTGAATCAGATAGGCCAATGCTTTCTTGCTGTGCAGGCGCTGCTCGGCGAAGGCTTTGCGGAACGTGGTTTTCTCGGCGAACGGCTCCAGATCGAGCAAGCGCTCTTCCGGGTTATCCAGCACCTGCGGGCCGAGTGCATCGACCAGCATCGAGGTCAGTTCGGAGTTGGCCTGGAACAACCAGCGGCGGAAGGTGATGCCGTTGGTTTTGTTGTTGATCCGCTCCGGGTAGAGCTTGTGCAGTTCGGCGAACACGGTCTTGCGCATCAGTTGCGTGTGCAGACCGGATACGCCATTGACGCTGTGCGATCCGAGGAACGCGAGGTTGCCCATGCGCACCCGACGACCGTTGTCTTCTTCGATCAGCGACACCGCGCGCAGCACGTCGAAATCATGAATGCCCTTGGCGCGCAGCGAGTCGATGTGCTGCGCGTTGATCAGGTAAATGATCTGCATGTGCCGCGGCAGCATGCGCTCCATCAAACCGACCGGCCAGGTTTCCAGCGCCTCGGGCAACAGTGTGTGGTTGGTGTACGACAGCGTGTCGACGGTGACTTGCCACGCCGCATCCCAGGCCACGTCGTAGACGTCGACCAGTTGCCGCATCAGTTCGGCGACAGCAATCGAAGGGTGGGTGTCGTTGAGCTGAATCGCTGCGTGATCGCCCAGGGTCAGCACCGAGGTGTGCATGTTGCGATGGCGCCGCAGCAAATCCTGCAGCGAAGCCGCGACGAAGAAATATTCCTGACGCAGGCGCAATTCCTGCCCGGCCTCAGTGCTGTCCGCCGGGTAAAGCACCCGGGAAATACTTTCGGCGCGGGCTACCTCAGCCACCGCGCCCAGGTGGTCACCGGCGTTGAAGCGCTCAAGGTGCAGATCTTCCATGGCGCGTGCACGCCACAGGCGCAGAGTGTTGACGCTCGCCCCACGCCAGCCGACCACCGGCGTGTCGTAGGCAATCGCCCGCACGGTTTCCGCCGGCGACCAGACCTGTTTGGTCTTGCCACTGGCATCGGTGACGGTTTCGACGCTGCCACCGAAGCCGATGGTGTACACCACTTCCGGACGCTCGAATTCCCACGGGTTGCCGAAATCCAGCCAGTGTTCGGTCTGCTCCTGCTGCCAGCCATCGACGATGGCCTGGCGGAACAACCCGTGTTCATAACGAATGCCGTAACCGTGCCCGGCAATGCCGAGGGTCGACATGCTTTCCATGAAGCACGCCGCCAGACGCCCTAGGCCACCGTTGCCGAGCGCCGCATCGGGTTCCAGCAGACGAATGCGTTCCAGATCGACACCCAGTTCGGTCAGCGCTTCACGCGCGACGTCCAGCAGGCCGAGGTTGCTCAGGCTGTCGTAGAGCAAACGGCCGATGAGAAATTCCAGCGAGAGGTAATACACCCGCTTCTGGCCTTTGCGGTAGATCTGCCGGGTGTGGTCCATCCAGTGTTCGACCATGTGGTCGCGTGCCGCCAGGGCAATGGCTTCGAACCAGTCATGGTCAAAGGCGTGATCCGGGTCTTTGCCCACCGCATAGGTGAGCTTGGTCAGGACGGCATCGCGGAATGCGGCCACCTCTGCTTCGCGAACTAGTGGTTCTTGAGTCATCGATAGGACCTCGAGCGAGCGGGGAATTGTCTGAGCCTAGACGGTCTGACCGACGGTAGAGGCGCAGGTTCGGCAGTTTTTCCGAAGACGGTGAGATAGCCCGGCATTACCTTGGCGAGTGGGCTAATGAATGCAGGGGCCGTGCCGGACTGAATGGCATTTACACGGCGTTTGCAAAAATCTGGCGAAAGGTTGTTCAAAAATCCACCAGTCCCGGTATGATCGCGCGCCCTGATGCACACACGCCTGGTAACCCCCGATGATGAAGCCCAACCTGATTGCCGCCGCCGAGATCGACCGTCTCGATACGTGGGCCAAATATTCGGCCCCGATGTGCGGCTCTTGTGTCTCCAGCTGCTGCACCCTGCCGGTCGAGGTCAAGATCAAGGACCTGGTACGCATCGGCGTGGTCGACGAGTTCGAGCTGGGCGATCCGCCGAAGAACATCGCCAAGCGCCTGCAAAAGGAAGGGCTGGTCGAGCGCTTCAACCAGAAATCGGGGATCTTCACCCTGCAGCGCATGAGCAACAACGATTGCTACTACCTGGATCGTAAAAGCCGCCTGTGCACCATTTATGACAAGCGCCCGGACACTTGCCGCAACCACCCGAAAATCGGCCCGCGGCCGGGGTATTGCGCGTACAAGCCGAAAGAAGTCGAGCGGGTGCAGAATTCGCGGTCGATCGAGAAGTTCTGACCTTTCCTGAATTTTTCGGCGCCTGTCCGGCCGCCATCGCTGGCAAGCCAGCTCCCACATTGATTGTTGTCGTACACAAGATTCATGTGCGACGCAAAACCCTGTGGGAGCTGG
>NZ_JABULD010000510.1:0-1921 GCF_014060985.1 Pseudomonas sp. MD195_PC81_125 | reverse complement strand
TTCTATGGCCGCGATCCATTCAATCGCCACGTCAACGCGCCGCTTTATGTGGTGAACAGCAGTCCTTGCCGGAGCAACCATAAAGGGTAAATACAGTGGCCGTGATTTCAATCCCGAAGAAGCGGGTGGGCCAATACTTGATCTGGATTGGCGGGCGGCGGTTATCACTCAAGCCGGCATTGATGCGGTGAAATTACATATCGCGAGGCTTGACCAATCAGACGCCAACGACATCATTATTCAGCGTCTTGAGAAAATTTTAATCGGAGACTTCATAGTCACCGATATCGATTTACGTTATTACACCCCAAGATACGCGAACTCGAGAGATTCCGCGCTGAGCCTTGGTGACCATTTCAAACCCAACAGAGAGTCGCCACTTTGGAATAACGCACATACAGCCACGCCAGAAGATTTCAAGCTTCGCGACGATGAGTTCTTGCTCTATACCAAAGAGGCAATCGCCGCTGCGCACAAGCAAGATGAAGTGTTTTTCAAGAACCAGTTGAAAGGAGGTAAGTCATGAGCATCGTCGAGCAAATAGTGAAAAATGAATCTGTAGAAGATGTACTGACCGTGTTCGCACTTGGCTCGGCCAGACCCTCCTTAGACAGAATGTTTGGGCGCTACAGATACGAATTTATCGCGAGCGGTGAGCTACTTGAAACCTATGCGAGACTCTTCGAACAGGGGGGGTTGGCCAATGGCGACGGCCCCGTTGCCGTCAAGGGGCCTAACTGGCGAGCACCCAAGGTTCGTAACTGACAACACGTATTCTTGAGTAGTAACAAGCCACCGAGCCCAAGCTTGATGGCCTCCCCCTTAAAGCGAATACTTCTGCAGATTCGCCATCATTTCCTTCAGCGCTTCAATGTTGTCCTTGGGATGCGCCGCCCCTTTGAAATCGCAGATCTGCTGCCAATGTGCCGCAACGTCTTCCGGGGAGAAACCGCTGCGTGGATCGAACCCGGCGCCGAGGCTGCGCTCCCAGCGCACTTTGCCCATCCAGCCACCACCGACTTCAAACAGACCGGACGTTTCCTGGCACTGCTCACTGGCCAGGTACACCACCAGCGGGCTGACCAGTTCCGGTTTCAGTTGTTCGAACACTTGCGGCGGGATCAGGCCCTCGGTCATGCGCGTACCGCCAGTGGGCGCGATGGCGTTGACCAGAATGTTGTTCTTGCGCCCTTCGATGGCCAGGGTACGGGTCAATCCGTAGAGGCCGAGTTTGGCCATGCCGTAATTGGACTGACCGAAGTTGCCGTAGATGCCCGAAGTGGATGCCGTGAAGATCACCCGGCCGTAGTTTTGCTCGCGCAGGTGCGGCCAGGCGGCGCGGGTGACTTTATAGGCGCCTTCGACGTGAACGCGATAGACCAGATCCCAGTCGGCATCGTCCATTTTGTGAAAGGTCTTGTCGCGCAGGATCCCGGCGTTGTTCACCACCACGTCGACACGGCCAAAGGCGTCGAGGGCGTTCTGCACCAGTTTGTCGCCGTCGGTGACCGAGTCGTGGTTGGCCTCGGCAATGCCACCGGCTTCACGAATTTCCGCCACCACACGGTCGGCGGCGGAGGCGTTGGCGCCCTCGCCCTGGGTCGAGCCGCCGAGGTCGTTGACCAGCACTCTGGCGCCATGCCGGGCGAACAGCAAAGCATGCGCCCGGCCCAGGCCACCACCGGCGCCGGTGACGATCACGACTTTATCTTCGAAACGTACGGACTCATTCATCGCAGGAACTCCAGCAGGCCAGTATTGAGTCCGAGTGTCAGGCACAGGGCTTTGGGTCACAACAAATACGGCTGAGGCTGAATGGTGCGCGATAACGGTGGGGGATGATGAGGGCGTCAAAAGATCAAAAGATCAAAAGATCAAAAGATCAAAAAGATCAAAAGATCGACAGCCTGCGGCAGCTCCT
>NZ_JABULD010000624.1:0-5941 GCF_014060985.1 Pseudomonas sp. MD195_PC81_125 | reverse complement strand
CCCCGCCTGCGCCGGGCAAGGTGTTCAAGGACTGCAAGGACTGCCCGGAAATGGTCGTGCTGCCCACCGGCACGTTTACCATGGGCACACCGGAGGATGAGGTTGGCCGCGAGCCGGATGAAGGGCCGATGCACCCGGTGACGTTTGCCAAACCGCTGGCGATCAGCCGTTTCCAGATTCTGCGCGGCGAGTGGGACGCCTACCTCAAGGACAGCGGCTACAAGATGCCCGACGGCGACACGCGTCCCGGTCGCGCGTGCAAGGCCGGGATCCCGGATTATCAGGGCAGCGACCCGCGCAAGCAGTACACCGACAAGCACCCGGCGGTGTGCATGGATTTCCCGGAGGCCGAAGCTTACGTGGCCTGGCTGTCGAAGAAGACCGGCCAGCCCTATCGACTGGTCAGCGAATCGCTGCGTGAATACGCCGCCCGCGCCGGCAGCACGGGCCCGTTCCCCTTCCCGTTCGACGAAGGCAAGGAATACAGCATCGCCAAACACGCCAACACTTACGGCGCCGCCGATGGCTACAACTTCACCGCGCCGGCCGGCAGCTTTCCGGCCAACGCCTTCGGCGTCTACGACATGCACGGCAATATTTATGAGTGGACCGCCGATTGCTACAACGAGAATTACGTCGGCGCGCCAAGCGATGGCAGCGCCTGGCTCAGCGGCAAATGCGAAGTGCGGCGCATCCGTGGCAACGACTGGGGCGAGGCACCGGTGTTCTCGCGCTCGGGCAACCGCAACGCCACCTACACCGACACCCGTGGCGACTGGATCGGCTTCCGGGTCGCCCGCGATCTGTAACGCCATCGCCCGGCTAAATTAGCCATCCCGCCAGTCGTTCTACAGGTGGGCGCGATCTCCATGGTGCGCCCACCGCCCTCTACGTCATCCAGGCGAACCCCACGCGCAGTGCCGGTGTTCGCCGCTCCTTCAAGCAGGGAACCTCCATGAGCAAACCAACACGCGGGGTGATCAATGAATTGTTCGCCCTGCTCAAACCCTTTCGACTGATCGTCAGCGTGTCGATCCTGCTCGGCATGGTCGGTGGCCTGAGCGTCACCGCGTTGCTGGCGACCATTAACAATGTGCTGCACGCCGAGGGCGCACTGACCAGCACCATGGTCGCGGTGTTCGCCGGCCTGTGCCTGCTGGCGCTGACCAGCTCGATCTTTTCCGACATCGGCACCAATTTCGTCGGCCAGCACATCATCGCCACATTGCGCAAAGAGCTCGGCGAGAAAGTCCTCTCGGCGCCGATCGAGCAGATCGAGCGCTATCGCAGCCATCGGCTGATTCCGGTGCTGACCCACGACGTCGACACCATCAGCGACTTCGCTTTCGCCTTTGCGCCGCTGGCGATTTCCCTGACCGTGACCCTCGGTTGCATGGGCTACCTGGCAATGCTGTCGTGGCCGATGTTCCTGATGATGGCGGTGGCGATCCTGATCGGCACGGTCATTCAGTACATCGCGCGCGGGCGCGGCATGCAGGGTTTCCTCAAGGCTCGCGACTACGAAGACGAGTTGCAGAAGCACTACCACGCGGTCGCCGAGGGCGCCAAGGAACTGCGCATCCACCGCCCGCGCCGGCATCGCATGTTTGTCTCGGGCATCGAAGGCACGGCCGACAAGATCTGCGCGACGCAGGTGCGTTCGGTAAACATTTTCGTGGTCGCCAAGACTTTGGGTTCGATGCTGTTCTTCGTGGTGATCGGCCTGGCGCTGGGCCTGCAATCGCTGTGGCCGAGCGCCGACAAAGCGGTGATGAGCGGCTTCGTGCTGGTGCTGCTGTACATGAAAGGGCCGCTGGAACACATCATCGGCACCTTGCCGATCGTCAGTCGCGCGCAGATTGCGTTCCGCCGCATTGCCGATCTGTCCGAGCAGTTTTCCTCGCCCGAACCGCACCTGTTGCTCAGCGATCAGGACCATCAAAAGACCCCGGTGCACAGCCTGGAACTGACCGATGTCTCGTACAGTTTTCCGACGGTAGAAGGCGCCAAGCCGTTCCGGCTGGGGCCGGTAAACCTGAAAATCGAACAGGGCGACATCATTTTCATCGTCGGCGAAAACGGCTGCGGCAAGACCACGCTGATCAAATTGCTGCTGGGTCTGTACGCGCCACAGCAAGGCGAAATCCGCCTCAACCAGCAGCTCGTCGACGCCAGCAACCGCGACGATTACCGCCAGTTGTTCACCACGATTTTCGCCGACTATTACCTGTTCGACGACGTGGTTCAGGGCGACACCCATATCCCGGAAGACGCCAACAAATACCTGGAGCGCCTGGAAATTGCGCACAAGGTCAGTGTGCGTGACGGCTCGTTCACCACCACCGATCTGTCCACCGGCCAGCGCAAGCGTCTGGCCCTGATCAACGCCTGGCTGGAGGAACGTCCGGTGCTGGTGTTCGACGAGTGGGCCGCCGATCAGGACCCGACTTTCCGGCGGATTTTCTACACCGAGCTGCTGCCGGACCTGAAGCGTCTGGGCAAGACCATCATCGTCATTTCCCACGACGATCGTTACTTCGATGTCGCCGACCAACTGGTGCGCATGAGCGCCGGCAAAGTGGTCACTGAGCTGCAACCCGCCTGACTGTGAAAAAATTTGTAAAAAAAAATGGCAGTGAGCTTTCCGGTTTTCGGAAGGCTCAACGTCTTACTAACAGTTAATAGAAATAGTTCTCAGTCAACACTTTGAAGAGTAGAAGAACAATGCCCGCACCGCACGGACTCCACCCGCTCGCCAAGGCTCTGCTGATCCGCCGCTCCTTCCGTTGCACCCTGCCAGCGTTCTGCGCCATGGCCCTGACCGTACCGATGGCCGGCCAGGCCCAAGCCGCTGCCGTGGCGATCAATATTCCTGCACAGTCGCTGGGGAGCGCGCTGCAGGAATTCGGTCGCCAGACCAACCTCCAAGTGCTGTACAGCCCGGATGAGGTCAGCGGCCTGCGCAGCAGCACGGTCAGTGGCAACCTGGAACCGACCGCCGCCATCGCGCAACTGCTGCAAGGCACCAACATCGCCTACAGCGTCGAGGGCAACAACGTCGCCTTGCGTTCGCGCAGCAGCGGTGGCGCCAGCCTCGATCTGGCCCCGACCAGCATTTCCGCCACGGCAGAATCGGCCTGGGGCCCGGTCGACGGGATCGTCGCCAAACGCAGCGCCACCGGTTCGAAGACCGATTCGTCGCTCAAGGAAATCCCGCAGACCATCAACGTCGTCACTCAAGACGAAATCAAGATGCGCGGCTCGAAGACCGTCACCGAAGCTCTGCAATACACGCCGGGCATGACCGGCGGCGGTTTCTCGGACCGGGTGAAGATCTTCGACGAACCGACATCCCGTGGCTTCTCCCCTACTCCGCTGTACCTCGACGGCCTGCACATGCCTTACGGCGGCGGCAGCACCGGCGGTTCGCTGCAGATCGACCCGTACACCCTGGAGCGCGTCGAAGTGCTCAAGGGCCCGGCCTCGGTGCTGTACGGCCAGAACCAGCCTGGCGGTATCGTCAACATGGTCAGCAAGCGTCCGACCGCGACCCCGCTGCATGAAGTGAAGCTCGGTGGCGGCAGCTATGACCGCAAGTACGGTGCCTTCGACCTCGGCGGCCCGATCGATGATCAGGGCGAATTCCTCTATCGCCTGACCGGCGTGGTCAACGACAGCGGCTCGGCCATCGACTACGCCAGCCAGAACCGCATGCTGCTGGCGCCAAGCCTGACCTGGCTGCCTAACGATCAGACCACCATCACCGTGTTCGGTCAGTACCAGAAAGACCACGACGTACCGGAAGCCCAGGGCCTGCCGGCCAACGGCACCGTGCATCGCAGCCAGGCCGGGCGCATCAGCCGCAGCCTGTTCCTCGGTGAGCCGGACGTGAACAAGTACCACCGCGAGCAGTTCGTGGTCGGTTACGAGATTGCCCACGAACTCAACGACGTCTGGACCCTGAAGCAGAACGCGCGTTACGCCGACATCAACGACCAGTACGTGGCGCCGCTGCACGGTTATGCGTTCCCGACCAACCCGGTCACCGGCCTCAACGACGGCAGCTACCAGAGCCGTTATGCGGTGGACTGGTCGCAGCACAACAAGGTCTACGGCATCGATAACATCGCCCAGGCCAAGTTCAACACCGCCGATGTCGAGCACACCGTGCTGCTGGGCGTGGACTACTACCACTACAATTCGAAATTCCTCGGCCTGTACGACCGCACCGCTCCAGGTCTGGACCTGTACAACCCGGTGTATGGCAGCCAGATCAATTTCCGCCAGCCGTACAAGTGGGACAACACCATCACCCAGACCGGCCTGTACGCTCAGGATCAACTGCGCTGGAACCAGTGGTTCCTGACCCTCGGCGGTCGGTATGACTTCGCCGAAACCGACAACAAGCAACCGCTGAGCGGCGGCCACAGCAACCAGAAGGACGAAAAGTTCACCGGGCGTGCCGGCCTCGGCTACGAGTTCGACAACGGCATCACACCGTACGTCAGCTACGCCGAATCGTTCCTGCCGCAAACCGGTACCGACATGAGCGGCAGCGCCTTCGAACCGACCACCGGCAAGCAGTACGAAGTCGGCGTCAAGTACGAGCCGAAGTCGATCGACGGCTTCATTCAGCTGTCGGCGTACCAGATCGACCAGGACAACATGCTCACCACCGACCTCAACAACCCGGGCTTCAGCACCCAGAGCGGCTCCGTGCGTTCGCGCGGTATCGAGCTGGAAGGCAAGGTCAACGTCACCCGCAACCTGCGCGTGCTGGCGGCGGTGTCGCGTAACCAGACCAAGTGGGAGAAAGACAACGACGGTCGCGAAGGTCGCACCCTGGCCATGCGTCCACCACTGACTGCCTCCGCGTGGGTCAACTACGACTTCGACATCTCCACCGCCCTCGCCGGTTTCGGCATGGGCCTGGGCGCCCGCTACGTGCGCAGCAGCTACGGTTCCGATTACGAGTCGGACTCGTTCCAGATTCCGTCCTACACCGTGTATGACGCCATGGTCTCCTACGACCTGGAAAAATCGCCGCTGCACGTCAAAGGCGTGAAACTGCAAGCCAACCTGCAAAACCTCACCGACGAGAAATACGTTGCCGCGTGCAACGGTACCCTCGACTGCTACTACGGTGAAGGCCGCACCATGACTGCTGACGTGACCTACAACTGGTAATACGTTTAGCGCTCACTGAAACGCCGGCATTTGCTGGCGTTTTTTTTGCGGGCTGATTGGGGCTTGGCGGCCTTTGGGCCGACCAGGCTCTTGGGGTTTTGGGTGTATATCCGTTTCTGCGGGTGCTGCCGCTGGCGGTTTCGCTCTTACAGCGAGTCACCTTTTCCAGACGCCGAAAAGGTAACCCAAAAGGCTTTGCCCCGGCGTACGGCACTTCGCTGAGGCTCAGTGTTCCCTCGCTACGGTGCCCATCCGGGGGCATCGCCTACGGTTTGCTTCGCTGCACCTCCTCTCGATGCATGCGGCTTCGCCGCACGGCGCTGCGCGCCTATCCCCCGGATGAACACCTACGCTCGGCCTGCCGAAGGGGCTGAAGATCAAAAGCCACATCAAAAGCCAAAGCCAGATCAAAAGATCACAGCCTTCGGCAGTTCCTACAGGGGATTGAGTGTTTTCAGTTAGAAATTGGTCGGCTGTCAGGCCGCCATCGCTGGCAAGCCAGCTCCCACAGTGGGATCGGGTGTCATCAGTTAGAAATTGGTCGGCTGGCAGGCCGCCATCGCTGGCAAGCCAGTTCCTACATGGGACTGAGTGTTTTCAGTCAGAAATTGGTCGGCTGTCAGGCCGCCTTCGCTGCAAGCCAGCTCCACAGTGGATCGGTGTTTCGTCAGAAATTGGTCGGCTGTCGAGGCCGCCTTCGCTGCAAGCCAGCCTCCACAGTCGGATGGTGTTTCAGTCAGAAATTGGTCGCTGT
>NZ_JABULD010000501.1:0-2567 GCF_014060985.1 Pseudomonas sp. MD195_PC81_125 | reverse complement strand
CGATCTTTTGATTTTAAAGATTAAAAGATCGCAGCCTCCGGCAGCTCCTACACCGGGTCATGCGGTGCGGCGGATACCCAACCGGCTGATCCATACGGCCGCCAGGATGACACTCCCGCCAAGCAAAAGCCTTCCCAGTTCCTCATGCTGATTCCAGATCAGCAGATTCAGCAGCAGCCCCACCGGCACATGCAGGTTGTTCATCACCGCCAGCGTGCCGCCGTTGACCATGCACGCGCCCTTGTTCCACCAGTACATGCCCAGCGCGGTGGAGACCAGGCCGAGAAACAGCAACACGCCCCATTGCAGCGGCGCTTCGGGCAGGAAGTTGGCTTTACCGAACAGCAGAAACGCCGGCAACACCACCGCCAGAGCCCCGAGGTAGAAGAAGCCGAAACGCCGGTAATGCGGCAGGTCACTCGGGTGTTTCGCCACCAGATGCTTGTACAACACCTGGCCGGCGGCATAGGTGAAGTTGGCCAGTTGCAGCAACAGGAAACCCATGAAGAAATCCGGGTTGATCCGATCAAAACGAATCACTGCCGCACCGCCCACCGCTACCAAAGCGGCCACCAGCGCCCATGGATTAAAGCGGCGGTTCAGCGCATCTTCGATCAACGTCACATGCAACGGTGTGAGGATGGTGAACAGCAGCACCTCCGGCACCGTCAATACGCGAAAGCTCAGGTACAGGCAGACATAGGTGATGCCGAACTGCAACGCGCCGATCAGCAGCATGCCGCGCATGAACGCCGGTTCCACCGAACGCCAGCGTGTCAACGGAATGAACACCAGCCCGGCCAGCACCACGCGCACCAGCACCGCGAAGTAGCTGTCGACATGCCCGGCGAGGTACTCGCCGATCAGACTGAAGGAAAACGCCTGGATCAGCGTGACAAAAAGTAGATAGCCCATGGTCGCCTCTGTTTCGAATGGCGGCGACGATAGCCGGTTTTACATTCCGCAACCAACACAAAATCCCCTGTAGGAGCTGCCGCCAGGCTGCGATCTTTTGATCTTGTAAAAAACAACATCAAAAGATCGCAGCCTGCGGCAGCTCCTACAGGGGTGTGGTGTTCAAGCGGTCACGGCCTGTTCCACCAGATGCCCGCTGTCGATCCGCACATGCCGTGGGTGGAAGCGCTTGAGGCTGCTGCGGTGGCCGACGCTGACAATGCTCAGGCCCGGCAACTGATCGATCAGCGCCTGATACAACGTTGCCTCATCCTCTTCATCCATCGCCGACGTCGCTTCGTCCATGTACAGCCATTGCGGTGCGTAAAGCATGGCGCGGGCGAAGGCCAGCCGTTGCTGCTCACCCGGCGACAGCATGCGCTGCCAGTGATTGGCTTCGTCCAGACGCGCGACCAGATGCGGCAGACGGCAAGTCTCCAGCACCTGCGCGTAACGCTCTGGCGCGTAGGTGTCGCCCGGTTGTGGATAACTCAAGGCTTCGCGCAGGGTACCGATCGGCAGATACGGCTTCTGCGGCAAAAACAGATAACGCGCCGCCGGCAGACGAATAGCGCCGTGGCCCGCGGGCCACAAGTGCCCCATCGCCCGCAGCAACGTCGACTTGCCGCTGCCGGAGCGACCGCTGAGCATCACCCGCTCGCCGGGCTCTACCGTCATGTCGGCATTGGTCAGCAGGTGCCGACCATCGGCCAGATCCAGGCCAAGATTGTGCACTTGCAATTCACTGCCCTGATTCTGCACATCGATGGCCGGAGCGCGCTGTTCGTTATCGGTCATGGCCTGACGGAAGCTCAGCAGACGATCACAGGTGGCGCGCCAGGAAGCGAGGCTCTGATAGGCGCTGATGAACCAGCTGAAACTCTCCTGGACGTTGCCGAATGCCGAGCTGATCTGCATCAGTTCACCCAGCTCGATCTTGCCGGCGAGGTAACGCGGCGACGCCACGATAAACGGGAAAATGATCGCAGCCTGGCTGTAACCGGCAGTGAAGAACGTCAGGCGCTTGGACACTTTCATGATGTCCCAGAAGTTGTGCCAGACATTACCGAAGCGACCGCTCAAGCGACGGTTTTCGTTCGGCTCGCCGTTGTACAACGCGATGCTCTCGGCATTCTCACGAATCCGCACCATGGAAAAACGCAGGTCGGCTTCGAAGCGTTGTTGTTGGTTGTTCAGGCCGATCAAGCGGCGACCGATCAAGTGCGTCAGCCAGCTGCCCACCACGGCATAGACCAGCACGCACCAGAACATGTAGCCGGGAATGGTGATGCCATAGACCTCAATGCTGCCCGACACGCCCCACAGAATGATCGAGAACGACACCAGGCTGACGATATTGCGCAGCAGGCCGATCCCCAGCTCAAGGGTATTGGAGGTGAAGTTATTGAGGTCTTCGGAAATCCGCTGATCCGGGTTATCGGTGTAACCGCCCTGCTCCAGCTGGTAGTAATTCTTGTCAGCGAGCCAACGGGAGAAATGCTTTTCGGTGAGCCAGGCCCGCCAGCGAATCGTCAGCATCTGGGTCAGATAAAGCCGGTACACCGCACCGACAATCGCCACCGCTGCAATCGCGCAGAAATACAGAATCAGCT
>NZ_JABULD010000380.1:0-2734 GCF_014060985.1 Pseudomonas sp. MD195_PC81_125 | reverse complement strand
TTTGTGCACGTCTACCGGGATGCCACGGCCGTTGTCTTTAACGGTGATGGACTCATCCGGGTGGATGATGATGCTGATGTCGTCGCAGTGGCCGGCGAGGGCTTCGTCGATCGAGTTGTCGACCACCTCGAACACCATGTGGTGCAGACCGCTGCCATCGTCGGTGTCACCAATGTACATACCGGGACGTTTGCGTACGGCATCCAGGCCTTTCAACACTTTAATGCTCGTTGAGTCGTACGTATTTTCTTCGCTCAATGCCTTCACTCCCGATGGTCGTGGGTCTGGGTGATACGGCCCTGTTCCACGTGGAACAGAGCGACTGGCGTTTCCGTCTGCCAGCCTTCCCTCAATAATTCGTGATCTACACAGGTGATGAAAACCTGGCAGCGTAAGTCTTCCAGCAAGCGGCACAGCGCGCGGCGGTGGCTCTCGTCCAGCTCGGACGGCAAGTCATCCACCAGATAAATACACTGGCCGCGTCGGGCCTGGCTCACCAGATGCCCCTGGGCAATTCGCAAGGCACAGACCACCAGTTTCTGCTGACCCCGGGACAAAATGTCCGCGGCATTGTGTGCGCCCAATCTAAGACGCAAATCAGCCCGTTGCGGTCCGGCCTGGGTATGTCCCATTTGCTGGTCCCGTTGCACGGAGCCAGCCAGTACGGCACTCAATTCCCGGTCCTTGTCCCAGCCTCGGTAATAGCTGAGCGTCAAACCTTCAAGCTCAACCAGTTCGCTCAAGGTTTGTTCAAAGACTGGTTTCAAGGCTTTGATATAAGCGCGGCGGTATTCATCGATTTCAGCGCTGGCCTGGCACAGCTCCCTGTCCCAAACCGCTTGCGAAACGGCGTCAAGTGTACCATGCCGCAGCCAGGAGTTTCTCTGGCGCAAGGCCTTCTGCAAACGCTGCCAGGTCGCCATGAAACGCGGTTCGACGTGGAACACGCCCCAGTCCAGAAACTGCCGGCGAATCTTCGGCGCGCCTTCGAGCAAGCGGAAGCTGTCGGGATTGATCAGCTGCAACGGCAGGATTTCTGCCAGTTGCGCAGCGCTACGGGCGTTCTGGCCGTCGATGCGAATCTGGAACTCGCCCTGACGGTCGCGAGATATGCCCAACGCACTGTGGCCACCCTCGGCCAATTCGACCTGACCGAACACGGTGCAGGCGAGTTGCTCGTACTGGATGACCGGCAACAGCCGCGTGCTACGAAACGAACGGGCAAGCCCCAGCAGATGAATGGCTTCCAGAACACTGGTTTTGCCGCTGCCGTTGGCGCCGTAAAGAATGTTGATGCGGGGGGAGGGGGAGAAGGTCACCGGGTGCAGATTGCGCACCGCGGTGACCGAAACACGACTTAACGACATCCAGGATCAGCTGATTACAGACGCATCGGCATGACAACATAAGCCGAGTCGTCATTGTCGGACTCTTGCACCAGCGCACTGCTGTTGGAGTCGGACAGGATCAGGCGAACCTGCTCGGTGGTCATCACGCCCAGCACGTCGAGCAGATAGCTCACGTTGAAGCCGATTTCCAGCGAACCACCGTTGTATTCAACACCCACTTCTTCTTCCGCTTCTTCCTGCTCCGGGTTGTTGGCCTGGATCTTCAACTGACCGTTGGCCAGTTGCAGACGGATGCCGCGGTACTTCTCGTTGGACAGGATCGCGGTACGGCTGAAGGCTTCACGCAGAGCCTGACGATCGCCCAGTACCAGCTTGTCACCACCCTTCGGCAGAACGCGCTCGTAGTCCGGGAACTTGCCGTCGACCAGCTTCGAGGTGAAGGTGAATTCGCCGGTGGTGGCGCGGATGTGGTGCTGACCCAGAACGATGCTGACGTTGCCGTCCGGCTCGGTCAGCAGACGCGCCAGTTCGAGGATACCTTTGCGCGGCACGATCACCTGGTGGCGATCCGGCTGACCGATATCGGCCTGCATCGAGCACATCGCCAGACGGTGGCCGTCGGTGGCCACGGCACGGATTACACCAGCCGAGACTTCCAGCAGCATGCCGTTGAGGTAGTAGCGCACGTCCTGCTGGGCCATGGCGAAGCTGGTGCGTTCGATCAAACGACGCAGTTTGCTTTGTTCCAGGCTGCAGGTCAGCGAACCCGGGCCTTCCTCAACCGTCGGGAAATCGTTGGCCGGCAAGGTCGACAGGGTGAAACGGCTACGACCGGCCTTCACGACCAGTTTCTGCTCGTCGACCTTGATGTCGATCAGTGCGTCGTTGGGCAGGCTCTTGCAGATGTCCATCAGCTTGCGCGCAGGCACGGTGATGGAACCGGTTTCGGCCGGCTCTTCGAGTTGCACGCGCCCCACCAGCTCGACTTCCAGGTCGGTACCGGTCAGCGACAGTTGCTGGCCGTCGACGACCAACAGCACGTTGGACAGTACCGGCAAGGTCTGTCGGCGCTCGACGACGCCTGCGACCAGTTGCAGGGGTTTCAACAGGGCTTCGCGTTGAATGGTGAAATGCATGGTCTAGTCCCTTGCCTTAATAAGCTGCGCTGGTGTTCATCAAGTGGTCAGTGTACGCAGCAGGTTCTTGTAGTCCTCGCGGATGTCCGCGTCGGATTCCTTAAGTTCGTTGATCTTGCGGCAGGCGTGCAACACCGTCGTGTGGTCGCGACCACCAAACACATCGCCGATTTCCGGCAGGCTGTGGTTGGTCAGCTCCTTGGACAATGCCATGGCCACCTGACGCGGACGTGCCCACCGAGCGCGAAC
>NZ_JABULD010000071.1:0-10975 GCF_014060985.1 Pseudomonas sp. MD195_PC81_125 | reverse complement strand
CCAGTGCCGCCCGACACACCGCCATCGCTGGCAAGCCAGCTCCCACAGGTACTGTGTCGGACGCAGAATCCTGTGGGAGTCTGACTTGCCAGCGATGAGGCCTCAGTGGGCGCTGAAGCTCAACCCGCCAACTCAACCGTGCGCACCCGCGCCCAGTCTTCCACCAGCCGCGCCGGCGTGCCGCAGGCCTTGCGCTTGTAGACGAAGTGGCTGCACTTCTCGGCAAACTGGTTGCGGTTGTAGAGCATGTCTTCCTGCATTTCCTGCAGTTCGTTTTCCCGGCATTGCTCGATCAGTACCTGATCAACCCGCAATTTGCGCTCACGCACGGCGGCATAGGTCGGGTCGGTCAATGTCGCGTTGGCCCGTTGCAGCAACCACAACGAAAACTCGTCCGGGCAGCGCGGACCGATCTCCTGGACCATGCCCAGTTGCAGCGCCTGCGTGGCGCTGATTGGCAGGCAGGCCTGGGTCAGTTGTTCGGCCACCGTCGGGCCGACGGCGCGGGGCAGGCTGTAGGTCCAGTATTCCGAGCCATACAGGCCCATGCTTTTGTAATGCGGATTGAGCACGATGTCGGCCCGGGCAAACACGATGTCGGCGGCCAGTGCGAGCATCACGCCGCCGGCTCCGGCATTGCCGGTCACGCCGCTGACCACCAGTTGCTGCGCGCTGAGCAGCTCGGCGCAGACATCGTCGATCGCCTGAATATTGGCCCAGGCCTCGGCGCCCGGATCCTGCGCGGCCTGGATCACGTTCAGGTGCACACCGTTGGAAAAACTGCCGCGCCCGCCCTTGATCAACAGCACGCGGGTGTCCCGCGATTTGGCCCAGCGCAGCGCTTCGACCATACGCTGACACTGTTCGGTACTCATCGCGCCGTTGTAGAACTCGAAGGTCAGCTCCCCCGACATGCCCGGATTCACGGTAGCGGATCGGCTGATACGCCTCCTCATTGAACGGCTCGCGGGCGATTGACCAGTCGAGCGTCGGCACGTCGGCCAGTTGCCCGGCCAGCACGTGCCGCGCCGGTTGCTTGAAGGTTTCTTCGCCGGGCAGTGGTTTGCGCCGCAACGAACCGATCCACAGGCTGTGATCACCGGTGGCAACCAGCACCGCGTCATCATGCACCGCGAGGATCTTGCCGGGAATGCCGGTGCGTTGATCAAGGTGCGCGTCGTACACGTAATACTGCCCGCCGGCCAGACTCGCCAGTACGCCGGGCTGGCCGTCAGCCGCGTCAATGCAGCGTTTGATGAATCGCGAGCAGTCGTGCCAGCTGAAGGTGCGGTCGGCCTGCTTCATGTTCGGTTGCAGGCGGCCGCGGACTTTGGGATCGCTGTAATCCAGTGCGACAGGGACAAAGCCGTCGATGAATTTTTCGACCACTTCGCGAATACAGCGAATCGCCGCATCGCTGACCCGACCGTTGTACAACTCGGACTTGCGCAAGCCCGGCGGCAGATTGAATTCGCAGGTGGCCCAGACCGGGCCGGCGTCCATTTCCTCCACCGCTTGCAGAGCGGTCACGCCCCAACTTGTCAGTTCATTGGTGATCGCCCAGTCCAGCGCGCTGGCGCCACGATCGCCGACGATGCCCGGATGAATGATCACCACCGGCCGCCGGAGATTGCTCCACAGCGCTTGCGGCACGCGGTCCTTGAGGAACGGGCAGATCACCAGATCGGCGCCGCTGTGCTCGATCTGTTCGCACACCGAAGCCTCGTCGGTGAACACCACGACGCTGGGCGAATGCCCGGCCTGGCGCAGTTCCAGCCAGGCGCGTTGAGTCAGGCCGTTGAAGGCCGAGGACAGCAGAATAATCTTCAGTGATCGCATGGTTTTCTTCCTTGAAAGGGCTGCCGTGGGCTCCTGATGAGCCGTCCCTGGCATTCGATGGAGCGCGCAGATTAGTCAGTGCTGCAGCGCTGGCAACTGATCCCGGTCAACGTTGTGTGAGTCAATATTTCCCCGGCGATGAGGCTCCTTATTCTCAAAGGTTTGACTGTCCTGATTTTTTTATTACTTCAAATGTAAGCAGCGCTATTGCACAGTCGCGCCAGATCAGGAGTCGGACGATCCCGGCAGAACGATGGTTTTTCGCAGCGGGTGGGACCCGTTTCAGGGAGCAAGACATGGGTGATGTTCAAAACCCGCATGACCGGATGATTGGGCAAATGTTCCAAAAGGACTATCGCTGGCTGTGCGCTGCCGTTGGCCGCACGCTGGGTTGCCCGCACAGTGCACAGGACATCGCCTCGGAAACTTTTCTGCGGGTATTGACCCTGCCGGACCCGACCGCGATTCGTGAACCGAGGGCGCTGTTGACCACCATCGCCCGACGGCTGATGTATGAAGGCTGGCGTCGCCAGGACCTGGAACGCGCCTATCTGGAAAGCCTGGCCTTGGCGCCGGAACCGGTGCATCCATCGCCGGAGGAACGCGCGCTGGTGATCGAAGCGCTGTTGGCGGTCGATCGCCTGCTCAATGGCTTGTCGGCCAAGGCCAAAGCGGCGTTTCTCTACCATCAGCTCGACGGTTTGACTTACAGCGAAATCGGCGAACGGCTTGGGGTTTCCACCAGTCGGGTGCAGCAATACATGGTCGAGGCGTTCAAACGCTGCTATCAGGCGATGCAGGCATGAGGCCGGACGACGCGTTGATCGATGAGGCGGCGCAGTGGATGGCGCTGTTGCAGTCCGGTGAAGCCAGCGCTGGCGAGCGTGCGGCGTTCGACGCGTGGCGGGCAGCCGACCCGCGACATCAGCGGATCATCGAACAAATGGACGGCGGTTTGAACCTTCTACGCCATCCGGACTTGCGCAGGCTACCCCGCAACAGTCTGCTGCACAGCCTGAATGCGCCGTCGAGTCGTCGGCGTTTTCTCAGCGGTAGCCTGAGTGTGCTCGGGATTGCCGTGCTGGCCGGATTGCTCGGGCGTCGCTACGGCTGGCTGCCGGAGGCGGGGGAGTTAGCGACCGGCACCGGCGAGCGGCGCGACTTTACCCTGGAAGATGGCAGTGCACTGAGTCTGAATGCCCGCACGCGGGTGGTGGCGCAATTCGATGCGACTCAACGCTTGTTGGCGTTACGCTCGGGTGAGTTGCTGGTGAACGTCGCCAAGGATCCCGCGCGGCCATTCGTGGTCGAGACCGAGCACGGTCGGATGCGTGCGCTGGGCACTAAATTTCTCGTGCAACAGGGCGACGATTTTACGCGGCTGGTGATGCTGCATTCGCAGGTCGAAGTGGTCACCGCCGGCGGTGCACGGCAAGTGGTGGAGGCGGGGGAGAGTCTGCTGTTCAACGCTCAGGACATTCTGGCGCTGGAGCACAGCAACGGACAGGAAAGCGCGTGGGTGCAAGGTCGCCTGGAAGTGCGCGACCGGCCACTGAGCGAAGTGATCGACAGCCTGCGTCGCTATCGCCGGGGCATTCTGCACCTGAGTCCCGATGTGGCCGATCTGCGCCTGAGCGGTCTCTATCCGCTGGACGACAGTGACCGCACTCTGCAATTGCTGGAGCGCTCGCTGCCGATTCGCGTCACATGGCACAACCCTTACTGGGTCAGCATCGAACCCTCAATTCCACCTAACACCCTGTAGGAGCTGCCGCAGGCTGCGATCTTTTGATCTTTAAAAGCGAAAATCAAAAAAGATCGCAGCCTGCGGCAGCTCCTACACAAATGTGTGTGGAGTCCGGTTATAGGTTTATGACTTCTTGGCCTAATCGCCGCCCTATAAAAAGCGCCGGCCCGCTGCTCATTCCCTGCAGACGCCTTCAACAGGGAAGCCCTTGATGATTTCATTCAAACAACAATTACCTCGCCTGACTCTCGCCGCCGCATTGGCGATGGGGCTGGTGCCGATCGCGGTGTATGCGCAGGACTCTGCGGCCCAGGTCTACACCTTCGACATCGCCAGCGGCCCGCTGGATGAGGTTTTGCTGGATATCTCGCGCCAGACCGGCGTACCGATTTCCTTCAGTCAGAATCTGGTGGAGGGCAAACGCAGCAGTGCCGTGCGCGGTGCGTTGGGCGGGCGTCAGGCGGTCGAGAAAGCGTTGCTCGGCAGTGGCTTGCATGTCGAGCAAAGTGCCCAGGGCCTGAGCGTGCGCGAAGGCGCAGCGAGTACGCCGGTAGCGGCCAAAGTCAGCGTCGCGGCCCCGGCCACCAGCGCCGATTACCGCATGGAAAAAGTCACCGTCACCGGCTCGCGAATCGCTCGTGCACAGAGCGATGGCGCGACCCCGGTCAACGTCATCACCCACGAAGAGATGGAAGCGCGCGGCTACAAGAACGTCTATGACGCCTTGGCGACGCAGACGCAAAACACCGGCATGACCCAGGGCGAGGACTACGGCAACACCTGGCAACCGGCGGCCAGCGCGATCAACCTGCGGGGCCTTGGCCCCAATCACACGTTGGTGCTGATCAACGGCCGGCGCGTCGCCGATTACCCGACGCCGTACGACGGCAAAGTCAACTTCACCAACCTGGCGAACATTCCTTCGGCAGTCATCGAACGCATCGAAATTCTCAGCAGCGGCGCTTCGGCAATCTACGGTTCTGACGCGATTGCCGGGGTGGTCAACATCATTCTCAAGAAGCAGATCAATGGCATCGACGTCAATCTCAAGGGCGGTACCAGTGAGCGTGGCGGTGGCGACAATCAGCGCCTGCAAATCAGCGGCGGCGGCAGTTGGGGCGACTTCGACGGCTTGTTCGGCCTGGAGCTGACCAACCGAGATCCGATCTGGGCCGATGATCGCGGCTTCATGCAGAGCGGCCCGCTGGCGGACGTCGGTTACCGTCGCGACCTGAGCAATAACCGCTACCTCGGCCCCGGTTGCGGCGCCTATCAAGGCACCTTCGACAACAAGCTGTTGAACAACGGCGGACGTTGCCGCACCGATCAGATGTACAACGATTACTGGACCATTCAGACGCAAAAGGAAAATTACGACGGCTACACCCGTGGCACCTGGCACTTCAGCGACAGCGGTCAGGTGTTTGCCGACTTGATGTATGGCCTCGATCACATTCAGAACAACACCCGTGGCCCGACGTTCACTTCGCCGGACTTCATCAACCAGAACAGCGGCAATCTCGAGCGCTGGTATCGCCGTTACGGCGAAGAGGAAATCGGTGGCCGCACCAGCAACAACAGCAAATGGACCGACACGTCGTGGACCGGCACCCTCGGCCTCTCGGACAAGATCGCCGACACCGGCTGGCGTTATGACTTGGCGGCCAACCGCTCGGAATATCGCAGTGTTCGCACCACGCGCTACACGCCGCTGTCATCGATTCAGGATTTCTACCTCGGCCCGCAATTGGGCGTGAGTGGTGGTTATCCGGTGTTCGCCCCGGACGCCTCGCGTCTCGATCGTCCGCTGACGCCACAAGAGTGGGAGCAGTTTCGCAGCAACCTGACACAGCGCAGCAAGTCGGTTTCCACCAGCTACAACGCGTCGATCAACGGTGACCTGTTTGACCTGCCGGCCGGCCCGGTCGGATTTGCCGGGGTGCTGGAAGCGGGCAAGCAGGAGTATCGCGTCGACCCGGACGACGGACTGAATGACGGCACTTTCTATGGTGTGAGCCCGGCACAAAGTTCCGGTGGTTCGCGCAAGCGTTACGCCGCCGGTGGCGAGTTCAGCATTCCGGTCACTGACACCGTGCTGGCCACTGCTGCCGGACGTTGGGACCAGTACAAATTCAGTGGCCGCAGCGAGCAGCAGAAAACCTACAACCTTGGGCTGGAGTGGCGCCCGATCACCAGCCTGTTGCTGCGCGGCAGTTACGGCACCAGTTTCCGCGCGCCGGATCTGAATTACATCTACCAGTCCGACAGCAACGGGTACTACCCGGCGCAGATCGACTACTACGGTTGCAGCCAGGGCGTGCAGGGCGCGTGTGATCGCGGGCGGGTCGATTACACCCAGAGCGGCACCCCGAACCTTGAGTCCGAGCGCGGCAAATCCTGGACCTATGGGTTTGTCTGGTCGCCGTCGCGCAATTTCGATTTCTCCACGGATTTCTGGCGCGTAGAGATTGATGACCTGCTGACCACCGTCGATGAAAACCGCCTGTTGCAGCAAGAGAACGAATGCCGCAACGGCACCCAGGACATCAACTCGGCCAACTGCCAGTCGACCCTGGCGCGCATCGACCGCAACCCGGGCAATGCCGCCATCGATCCGAATCAGTTGCAACGGGTGCGGGTCAACGCGATCAACGCCGCCAGCGAGCGGGTCAGTGGTCTGGACCTCAAGAGCAATATCCGCTGGGGCGCCGGCCAGTACGGTGCGTTCAGTTCGGCGCTGGGCTATACCCTGGTGCTTTCGCATTTCTATAAAGAGTCGGACGAGGCGCCGACCCAGGACTGGCGCACATCGCGGACCAATTACGACTGGCGCAGCAAGGTCAACGCCAGTTTGACCTGGGATTACCAGAAGGCCACGGCGACGCTGATGGGCATTCGCTATGGGTCGGTGACCAACGGCGCGGGTGACGGGCGCCTGTCGCCGTGGACGGTGTTCAACGCCAGTGCGCGATACAAACTCAATGACCGCGCCAGCGTCGGGCTGACCGTGAACAACGTGCTCAACCAGATCAAACACGATGACTCGGCTGGCTGGCCGTATTACCCGACCGGTAACTATGACCCGTACGGGCGGCAGTGGTGGCTGGATGTGAGTTATCACTTCGGCAGTTGAGCGCACGGTATTCGTGGGTAATGTCCTACGGAAACAGGTCTGGATTTCGCAGAAGCGGGGATATTTCCGACGACATTCTCAGGTTGGTCGTCGGAAGCGCGATCTATAGCATCGGAGCTGACATTGAAGTCGTAAACGGCTTGGACGCTCAGGCCTCTGATAACGGATGGATTATGCGAACTCCCCACCTCGAATACGAAACGCCTGCTTATTCCCATCGCCTTCACTGGCGCACCGATCGTGCCAGATGCCCCATGGAGGAGGTCACGATGCCCAGCGTCAAGGTACCCCGGCTGACGGGGGTGAAGAGGGCCGAGGGCAGACCTGTCGACTTGCTCGTGAATGGCCGGAACATAGGTGACGATGCCTTTCTGATCGTTGACCTGACCGATGAAGGTTTTGAGCTGAACGATGTCGTCAACATGCTTTCAACCTCTGAGCTTTATCTGCAAGGCGACATGGTCAAACGCATCACCGGCAAGTCGGTCAGCACCGTACGCCGATTACTGAAGGAAGGTAAAACGGTACGGCTTGACCCGCAGCAGAGCGTCGTCGCCTACCAATATGCCTTGGTGCTGGAAAAGGCCACTCGCGCCTTCGGGAGGCAGTCACGGGCCGAGGAGTGGCTGCGCAAGCCCAGCACCTACCTGAACGGTCGCGTCCCCGCGGAGTTTATTCGGCACTCACTGGGGTTTCAGATGGTGGAGCAGTATCTGGGGCAGCTGATATACGGGGTTTACACATGAATCCCTTGCCCTGGGACGAGCACTGGTATGCCTGGCGGCTGGATCCCGAGGTTTATGGCGGGACTTGGGACAGCGGGATGGGTTCAAATCTCAATGGTGGCCGATGGAACAAACCCGGACGACGAGTCGTTTATGCATCGGTCGATCCGTCGTCGGCCATTCTGGAGGTGGCAGCCAATCACAGCTTTGATGCGCTGGACAGTGAACCCTATGTACTCACGTGTTTTGAGGTCATCAACGAAGCAAAAGTGAAAATAGTGCAGCCTGGGGAAGTGCCGAATCCTTACTGGTTGAGCCCCGCCAAACCTTCACCCAATCAACAACTGTTTGCCGATTCGTTATTGGCAGAACATCCGTTTGTACTGATCCCCTCGGCGGCAACCCGCCATTCGTGGAATTTGCTGGTGAGCTGCGAATTGGCGGAGGGCCAGTTCAGGATGGTTTCTCAGGAGCGGTTTGGGCTGGATACCCGGTTGCTGAGGGAGATGGAACTGGTTTGATACACAGCTGGTTTTTTTGCATAACCTCATCACCCAACGGTCTAAATCGGGCTCTATAAAACCCTGCTGTCCATTGCACATCCCTGCATAAACCAAAACGCAGGGATGGCTGTTCATGATCCATTTTTCACCCGTTAGATCCCGTTTGAGCCTGGCCTTGCTGCTGGCGATCAATACCTTGCCGGCAGTTGCTGCCGACGAACCCACGACCCAGCTGCAACGGGTCGAAGTCACCGGCACCGCGATTCGCCGGGTCGATGCGGAAACCGCGGTGCCGGTCACAATCCTGCGAGTTGAAGAATTGCGCGAGCAGGGCGTGAGCACCACAGAAGAACTGGTGAGCCGGATTTCCGCCAACCAGTCCTCGGTCGGCTCCGGCCGCTCAGTGGGTTCGAGCAGCGGCGGGGCGTCGTATGCCGATTTGCGTGGCATCGGCCCGAACAAGACGCTGGTGCTGCTCAATGGCCGGCGCCTGAGCAACAACGCGACCAACGCGATCAATGGGTCCGGGGTTGACCTGAACACTATTCCGTTCGCCGCCATTGATCGCGTCGAAGTGCTACGTGACGGCGCCTCGGCGTTGTACGGCACCGATGCGATCGGCGGGGTGATCAACTTCATCACCAAGACCAGCCTCACCGAAGGCCAGCTCAGCACCAACTACGACACGCCGACTCATGCCGGCGGTGGTGAAAGTCGTAACTTCAGTGGCAGCTGGGGCTTTGGCGATTTGCAGAATGACCGCTTCAACGTGTTCGGTGTGGTCAGTTACGACAAGCAGCAACGCCTGGCTGCCGAGGATCGTGGCTACACCTACAACTATCAGCCCGGACGCGGTCTCGATTACACCTCCGGCACCGCATCGCCGGCGAACTGGAGTCAGGGCCGCAATGCCACCAATCCGCTGGCCGGTTCCGGTTGCAACGCGCCGGGATTGCTGGCACGCAACGGTATTTGCCGCCAGAGCCTGTGGAACTATCTCGATCTGGTACCGGAAACCGAGAAGACTTCGGCGTTCGCCAAAGCCACCGGCAAGCTCGCGGATGACCATAACGTCAGCCTCGAATACTTCTGGGCACGCAACGAAAACCGTACGCAGATCGGCCCTGGCACCTTGATGGGCAATCAGGTCAATCCCGGCACGACGTTCTATCCCGGCAACGGCATTACCCCCGGCCCCAACGGCTTCGCCCTCGACCCGACGCAACCTGTGGATGTGAACTGGCGAGAAACCGCCGTCGGCGCGCGCCAGCATGAAGACGACAACACTGGCCAGCGTTTGTTGTTGAACTTCGATGGCAGCGTGGTGGGTTGGGACTATAACGTCGGTGCGTCGTACAACCAGAACAAAGTGGTGAATGCCATTGAGGCCGGCTACGTCAACGACCGCGCCGTCAGTGCCGGTATCGCCAATGGCATCATCAACCCGTTTGGCGCGCAGACCGCTGCCGGACAGGCGTTGCTGGCGGCCAGCACGGTAGACGGCGATTACTCGACGGCGGTCGGTCGGGTGAAGGCGATTGACGGGCGTGTGAGCCGCGAAATTGGCGATTGGTTCGGCGCCGGCCCGTCGGCGCTGGCGCTGGGTGGCGAATACCGCAAGGAAGATTTCCACCAGGACTTCGCCCAGTTCGCCGCTGATGTGCAAAGCCTGGGTGTCGATCCGAATGCCAGCGTCGCCGGGGATCGCAGCGTCTCGGCGCAATACGCCGAGGTCAACGTGCCGGTACTCGACAGCCTGGAATTGTCCGCCGCCGTGCGCCACGACAAATACAGCGATTTCGGCAGCACCACCAACCCGAAATACTCGTTCCGCTTCCAGCCGTTCAAGGAGCTGGTGGTGCGTGGCGCCTACAGCGAGGGTTTCCGCGCGCCGTCGCTGTACGAGTTGTACAACCCGAACTTCACCACGTTCACCGTCGCCAACTACAACGACCCGCGACTGTGTGCCGGTGGCCATCCGAGCAACGGCGGTATCGCCAACCGCGACTGCGCCCAGCAGTTTTACAGCCGCACCGGTGGCAACACGGACCTGAGCCCGGAAACCGCGCGCAATGTCACCCTCGGTTTCGTCTATCAGCCATTCGAGCGCCTGAGCACCGGGCTGGACTTCTGGTGGATCAACATCGCCAACCAGATCGCCGAATTCCCCGAGTCAGCGGTATTCGAGAACCCGGAACTGTACCCGGATCGCCTGGTGCGCAAGCCTGACGGCTCCATTGATCACATCGTCACGGGGCTGGCCAACCTCGGCAAGATCAAGACCAATGGTGTCGATGTCAGCTTCGATTACCGCCTGCCGAGCACCCCGTACGGCAACTTCGGTATCGGCCTGCAAGGCACCTATGTCAGCCGCTACGAGTATCAGCAGCAACTCAAGGGCGACTACATCGACAAGCTCGGCGATTTTCGTGGCGGCGACTTTTCCTCGGCCGGCGCTGTGGCTCGTTGGCGCCACAGCCTGACCGGCAGCTGGAACTACGGTCCCTACGGGGTGGCGCTGACCAACCGCTACACCAGCGGTTACCACGACTCCGACCGTGAGACTCACGATTACGTCGGCTCGTACAACGTCTGGGATCTGGCCGGCACCTACACCTGGCGCAAAACCCTGAGCGTGACCCTCGGTGCGAAGAACCTGTTCGACCGCGAGCCACCGTTCAGCAACCAGACCTACACCTTCCAGAGCGGCTACGACCCGAAGTACGGCGACCCGTTCGGGCGGACGCTGTACACGCGGGTCAATTACAAGTTCTGACCCGCTCTGTATAGGAGCTGCCGAAGGCTGCGATCTGTTGATCTTCAAAAGTCAAAAGATCGCAGCCTGCGGGAGCGGATTTCATGGAAGGGGCAGGTTTTAGTCACTTATTGATCTAAGCCTGCCCTATAAAAAACGCCGGCCTGTTGCACATCACAGGTAGGCAGGATGTTTGGTGATTGTTCGGGCGTCATCGCTGGCAAGCCAGCTCCCACAGGGATTTGTGAGCACCGCAAAACGTGTGGGAGCTGG
>NZ_JABULD010000617.1:0-1853 GCF_014060985.1 Pseudomonas sp. MD195_PC81_125 | reverse complement strand
GTTCGGGGCTAGGCACGTGGCCGGTGCTGCTCGCGACAGGGCTGGCTGCCGAGCGGGTGACGGCGTTGCTGCGCAAACGCAGCGTGCGCGTGGCCGGGGGCTTGCTGGTGATTCTGTTCGGGATCTGGACCCTTCCTGGCCCCCACCAACATTGGCTGATGGGTCACTGATCTGATCAAAGCCCTGAGAAGATCCATTGTGGTGAGGGGATTTATCCCCGATGGGGTGCGAGGCGCCCCTGCATTCTTCCATTCATACATTGCAAACAGGTTTACGACTGCTTCGCAGTCGATCGGGGATAAATCCCCTCACCACAAAGCAGTCACTACCAATCCGCCGTTGATGCAAATCAAGAGCCCCGTCGCCGCACCCCGATAGACTCGCCACACTGCCAGCCTATCCGGGGGAATGCCCGCATGCTCGACGCCATTCGTTGGGACACTGATCTGATCCGCCGCTACGACCTGGCGGGGCCGCGCTACACCTCGTATCCGACCGCCGTGCAATTCAACAGCCAGGTCGGCACCTTCGACCTGTTCCACGCACTGCGCGAAAGTCGCAAGGCGCTGCGCCCATTGTCGCTGTACGTGCATGTGCCGTTCTGCGCGAATATTTGCTACTACTGCGCCTGCAACAAGGTCATCACCAAGGATCGCGGGCGGGCACAGCCGTATCTGCAACGCCTGGAACAGGAAATCCAGTTGATTGCCTGTCACCTGGAACCGGCGCAGAAAGTCGAGCAGTTGCACTTCGGCGGCGGCACCCCGACTTTCCTCAGCCATGACGAGCTGCGGCAGTTGATGGCGCACCTGCGCAAACACTTCAATCTGCTGGACGACGATTCCGGCGACTACGGCATCGAGATCGACCCGCGCGAGGCCGACTGGTCGACCATGGGCCTGTTGCGCGAACTCGGCTTCAACCGGGTCAGCATCGGCCTGCAAGATCTCGACCCGGCGGTGCAACGGGCGGTCAATCGCCTGCAGAGCCTGGAAGAAACACGCGCAGTGATCGACGCGGCGCGCACCCTGCAGTTTCGCTCGATCAACATCGACCTGATCTACGGCCTGCCGAAGCAGACTCCGGAAAATTTCGCGCGAACCGTCGAGGAAGTCATCAGCCTGCAACCGGACCGGCTCTCGGTGTTCAACTATGCGCACCTGCCGGAGCGCTTCATGCCACAGCGGCGGATCAACAGCCAGGAGCTGCCAAGCCCTGCGCAAAAACTGCAAATGCTCCAGCGCACCATCGAACAACTGACCGCCGCCGGTTATCGCTACATCGGCATGGATCACTTTGCCCTGCCCGACGATGAGTTGGCGATTGCCCAGGAAGAACAGACCCTGCAGCGCAATTTCCAGGGCTACACCACTCATGGCCATTGCGACCTGATTGGTCTGGGGGTGTCGGCGATCAGTCAGATCGGCGATCTTTACTGCCAGAACAACAGCGATCTGAACCAGTACCAGAACACCCTCGCCGCCGCGCAACTGGCAACCAGCCGGGGCCTGGTGTGCAATGCCGACGATCGCCTGCGCCGCGCGGTGATCCAGCAACTGATCTGCAATTTCAGCCTGGAATTCGCCGAAATCGAGCAAGCGTTCAACATCGACTTTCAGGGCTATTTTGGCGCACTGTGGCCGCAACTGCAGGGCATGGCCAACGACGGGCTGATCAAGCTGGAGCGCGAGCGCATCGAAGTGTTGCCGGCCGGACGCCTGCTGGTGCGCTCGGTGTGCATGGTGTTCGACGCGTACCTGGAACAACAGAACCGTCAGCGTTTCTCGCGGGTGATCTGAAACGCCCTGCTCATGAACCCAATGTATCGCGAACGCCCCGTGTCTTTGTTTGCC
>NZ_JABULD010000315.1:0-3324 GCF_014060985.1 Pseudomonas sp. MD195_PC81_125 | reverse complement strand
CTCTTTAAAAACAAAAGTCAAAAGATCGCAGCCTGCGGCAGCTCCTACAGGGCAGGCGTTGTTCTTACAAGACCCGTACGCGCAGCGAACGGCCCTTGATCTTGCCATTGTTCAAGCGCTGCAGCGCCTGCATGACCACGGTGCGTTCAACCGCCACATATGACTGGAAGTCAAAGATCGCGATCTTGCCGACCTGGGCACCCGGGATGCCGGCGTCACCGGTCAGGGCGCCGAGGATGTCGCCCGGACGAACCTTGTCCTTGCGCCCGCCGGCGATGCACAGCGTGCTCATCGGTGGCTGCAGCGGGGCGCCGCCCTGGGACTTGAGGTTATCGACCTGATCCCAGTTCAACGGGGCTTTCTGCAACTGTTCGATGGCTTGCGCACGATGCGCTTCGGACGGTGCGACGAGGCTGACCGCGATGCCTTTTTTCGCCAGCGCGACCGGTACGGCCAACGCGGTGAATGTGGATTTCCGAGTCGCGGGCCAGCTCGACGTTGATCACCATGTCCAGCGCATCGATGTCCAGACCACGGGCGGCCACGTCGGTGGCGACCAGGACCGACGTGCTGCGGTTGGCGAACATTGCCAGCACCTGATCGCGGTCACGCTGTTCCAGATCGCCGTGCAGGCCGACGGCAGAAATGCCTTTGGCGGTCAGGTGGTCGACGGTTTCCTGCACTTGCTGCTTGGTGAAGCAGAACGCCACGCAGGAGGCCGGGCGGAAGTGGTGCAGGACTTTGGTCACTGCGCTCATGCGCTCTTCCGGGGAAATCTCGTAGAAGCGCTGCTCGATCTGCGTGTCGTCGTGGAACGCTTCGGCTTTCACCGTTTGCGGATCACGCATGAATTTCGACGCCAGTTGCTTGATGCCCACCGGGTACGTGGCGGAGAACAGCAGGGTCTGACGACGCGACGGGGTCTGCTCGATGATGTCTTCGATCGCGTCGTAGAAACCCATGTCGAGCATGCGGTCGGCTTCGTCGAGGATCAGCGTGTTCAGGCCATCGAGGACCAGCGAACCCTTGCGCAGATGCTGCTGGATACGTCCCGGGGTGCCGACGATGATGTGTGCGCCATGCTCCAGCGAAGCGATCTGCGGGCCAAACGACACGCCGCCGCACAGGGTCAGGACCTTGATGTTGTCTTCGGCACGGGCCAGGCGCCGGACTTCCTTGGCGACCTGGTCGGCCAGCTCACGGGTCGGGCAGATCACCAGCGCCTGGCAACCGAAGTAACGCGGGTTGATCGGGTTGAGCAGGCCGATGCCGAACGCGGCGGTCTTGCCGCTGCCGGTCTTGGCCTGGGCGATCAGGTCCATCCCCTTGAGGATCACCGGCAAGCTCTGCGCCTGGATCGGCGTCATCTGGGCATAACCGAGGGATTCGAGGTTAGCCAGCATGGCGGCGGACAGCGGCAGAGTATTAAAAGCGGTGGCGATGGTGGTCACGGGACTGGCCTGCAAAACAAAATGTCGCGCAGTGTAGCAGCCCCGTGCCACTTTCCTCGAAAGTTCTGGACGAACAGTGCCTGAATCCCAAGGCGAGGTGGTTTAACTGTGGTGAGGGGATTTAACTGTGGTGAGGGGATTTATCTGTGGTGAGGGGATTTATCCCCGATGGGGTGCGCAGCACCCCTGGATAGGTTGAATGCGATCAACCTGAAGTAATGAGGGGGCAGATTCTGGGGCTGCTGCGCAACCCATCGGGGATAAATCCCCTCACCACAAAAGCCTCCACCAGACATGACACTGTTCAGTGTTCGATGTGCTCATCCGGATGTTCATCCGGGCGTTTGCCCCGGCGGCCGTCCTCTTTCGACAGTTGCGAGAAAATCGTCGCCGCCAGCATTGCCATCACTCCGACGGTCACAAACGTTAGCTGGAACGCCCCCAGCACGGTCTCGACGCCGTCGTTGCCGATTTCCGCCGTGAAGCCGCCCAGCAAGGCGCCGGCACAGGCCACGCCCAGGCTCAGCGACAACTGCGCCACCACCGACAGCAAGCTGTTGCCGCTGCTGGCGCTGGCGTCGTCGAGGTCGATCAGCGTCACGGTGTTCATCGCGGTGAATTGCAGCGAGTTGATCGCGCCGAGAACCGCCAGCAGGCACAGCAGCAGCCAGTACGGCGTCTGCTCGCTGACCAGACCCATGCTCGCCAGCATGATCCCCAGCGCGAGGGTGTTGCCGGTGAGCACGATGCGATAGCCGAGGCGTTCGATCAGTGGTCGCGCCATCCACTTGGCAAACATCGCCGCAGCGGCCAGCGGCAGCATGCTCATCCCCGCTTGCGACGGCGAATAACCCAGCGCCACTTGCAGCAGCAACGGCACCAGAAACGGCAGGGCGCCGCTGCCCAGGCGGGCGAACAGGTTGCCGATGATTCCAACCGCGAAGGTTCGGGTCTTGAACAACGATGGGGCGAACAGCGGATTTTCCACACGCCCGGCGCGCAGCCAGTACGCCGCCAGGCAGGCCAGACCGCCGAACAGCAGCAACATCACCCGCAGGTGCGGCAAGTGCAGTTCGCCCAGACCTTCCATGGCGATGGTGATCAGGATCATTGCGGCGCCGAACAGCAGGAAACCGAGGCTGTCGAAGCGCGTGCGTTCGCTGCCGCGCAGGTCGGGAATGAACTTCCACACCGCGTAGCAGCCGATGGCGCCGACCGGCAGGTTGATCAGGAAGATCCAGTGCCACGTCAGGTATTGCACCATCCAGCCGCCCATGGTCGGACCGATCAACGGGCCGAGCAGGCCGGGAATGGTGATGAAACCCATGATCCGCACCAGTTCCGAACGCGGATAGGCACGCAGCACCACCAGCCGTCCGACCGGCAACATCAATGCGCCGCCCAGGCCCTGGATTACCCGTGCGCCAACCAGCATGCTCAGGCTGCTCGATAACGCACAGAGCAGCGAGCCAATGCTGAACAGCAGGATCGCTCCGAAGAAGATTTTCTTGGTGCCGAAGCGGTCGGCGATCCAGCCCGAGGCCGGAATCAGCAAGGCCACGGTGAGCATGTAGGCGATGACCACGCCTTGCATGCGCAACGGGTCTTCGGCCAGATCCCGGGCCATGGCCGGCAGGGCGGTGTTGAGGATGGTCCCGTCGAGGGACTGCATGAAGAACGCAATGGCGACGACCCACGGCAACCAGCGGGCGGTGATGGCGTCGAGAGGCGGGCGAGTGGGCATGGAACCTCTTGTGGTTGGAGTTAATGCATATCCATTGTCGAGCGCGGTCAGTGTGGGAGCGAGCCTGCTCGCGAAGAGGCCATTTCATTCAACATTGATGTCGATTGATCTACCGCTTTCGCGAGCAGG
>NZ_JABULD010000673.1:0-7653 GCF_014060985.1 Pseudomonas sp. MD195_PC81_125 | reverse complement strand
GGCTGCGATCTTTTGATTTATGGCTCCAACCCGATCCCCCGCAAAATCACACTGGTCACCGTCTGCACCGCCCGCTCGAACTGCATGTCCGACAGCGGCTGGTGCTCGTTCAGAATATTCACCTGATGATCGAAGTCGGCGTAGTGCTGGGTCGAGGCCCAGATCATGTACAGCAGGCTCGACGGCTCCACCGGCAGAATCCGCTGGTCCTCCACCCACTGGCGGATCTTCGCTTCCTTCATCTTTGCCCAGTCGTACAGGCTGACGTCCAGCGCCTCGCCCAGGGTCGGCGCACCGTGGATGATCTCGTTGGCCCAGACTTTCGAACCATAAGGCCGGCTGCGCGAGTGGTTCATCTTGGCGCGGATGTAGCTGCTGAGCACCACCCGTGGATCGTCGAACATCTCAAAGCACAGCGCGTCCTGTTTCCACACCTCCAGCAGGTCGAACAGCACCGCGCTGTACAGTTCGCTCTTGGTGGAAAAGTAGTAATGCAGGTTGGAGCGCGGCAGTTGCACTTCGGCGGCGATATCGGCCATGGCGGTGCCGCCGAAGCCTTTTTCGGCGAAGACTTTTTCCGCCGCCAGCAGGATTTTCTCGACGTTACTGCGACGAATCTCGATCTTGTGATTGCCCATGAGGGCTCCCTGACAACGACGTTGTTGAAGACTAGCATCCGCTCTGGCCTCGGGGCGACCGCTGCAAACAAAACTTCGTACGAAGGTCTGCGCATGGCTAAACTGGCGTTTCTTTGTCCTGCCTCAGAGGTACCCGCGATGCTGTTCAAGAACGTCCTGACCACCACTGCCCTGCTCGCTTCGCTGTGCGCCGCATCCTCCGTTTTTGCCCACGCCCACTTGAAAAGCCAGACCCCGGCCGCCGACAGCACCGTCGCCGCGCCGGCCGATCTGCGCCTGACCTTTTCCGAAGGCGTCGAGGCCAGCTTCACCAAAGTCAGCCTGACCCACGACGGCGCCCCGGTCGCCATCAAACCTTTGAGTACCGAAGGCGACAAGAAAACCTTGATCGTTACCCCCCGCCGCGCCACTCAGTGCCGGTGAATACAAAGTCGAATGGCATGCGGTTTCGGTGGACACGCACAAGAGCGAAGGCGCCTATCAGTTCAAGGTCGGCCAGTAATTCATGAGTGAAGCGCTGGTGCTGTGCCGCTTCGTGCATTTCAGCGCGGTATTGATGCTGTTCGGCGCCTGGCTGTTTCGGCCACGGCTGCTCAAGGCGCCAGTGCCGACACTGGATCGGCATCTGGCGCGACTGGCGCGCTGGCTGACGGCAATTGCGCTGGTCAGCGGTGTCACCTGGGCGCTGCTGATCACCGCGAGCATGGCCGGTTCAGCGACGGCCGCGCTCGATCCGGACACGATTGGCCTGGTGCTGGGCAATACGTTTTTCGGTCAGGTCTGGCGTTGGCATCTGCTGATCAACGCACTGTTGCTGGCGTTGCTGTTTACGCCGTGGCGATCGAGCCTGCCGCTGCGCCTGGGCTTGAGCGCGCTGCTCCTGGCGACCCTGGCGCCGGTCGGTCACGGCGCGATGCTCGACGGTCTGAATGGGCAACTGCTGATCCTCAACCAGATCGTTCACCTGACCTGCGTCGCCGCATGGCTCGGCGGTCTGTTGCTGCTGGTATTGATCCTGCGTCAACCCAGCGAAACGATGAGCCGGATCCTGCAACGCTTCAGCGGTGTCGGTTACGCCATTGTTGGCGGGCTGCTGATTACCGGGCTGATCAACGTGCGCGTGCTGACCGGGCAATGGTGGCCGACGCCGCTGTTCAGTGGCTTTGCCCTGATCCTGCTGATCAAGGCGTTGCTGGTGCTGGGCATGCTTGCACTGGCGCTGTTCAACCGCTTGCGGATCGAGGATTGTGAACAGCGGATGGGCGCGCTCAAGCGCAGTGTGCTGCTGGAGTGGTTGTTGGGAATGGGTGCGGTGGCGGCGGTCTCCCTGCTCGGTACCCTGCCGCCGATGATTGCAGCCTGAAGCTCCCACAGGGTTTTGTGTTGATCAATGCGGTTGTGTGTCGCCCGCTGCAGTGTCGATGCTGACCACCACCGACATCCCCGGGCGCAAGCGTTCCTCTTCCTGCTGATCCGGATCGATGGTGATCCGCACCGGCACGCGCTGGGCGATTTTCACGAAGTTGCCCGTGGCGTTATCCGCCTGCAGCAGGGCGAACTCCGAACCGGTACCGGGCGAAATGTGCTGCACATGGCCGGTGAACTGGCGGTGGTTCAGCGCATCAACGGTGAAGCGCACCGGCTGCCCGACGCGCACGTTGTCCATCTGGGTTTCCTTCATGTTGGCGATCACCCATTTCTGGTTTGGCACCAACGCCATCAGCTGCGCCCCGGAATTGACGTAGGCGCCCAGGCGCACGCCGATCTGCCCGAGCTGGCCGTCTCGCGGGGCGACAATGCGCGTATTCGACAAGTCGATTCGCGCCAGTTGCACCGCCGCTTCAGCGCTGGCCACCGCCGCCTCCAGCGAACCGCGATTGACGATCACCGTCTGCAGATCCTGCCGGGCGATTTCCAGATTAGCCTTGGCCTGCGCCACCGCCGCAATACCTTGTGCATTGGCCGCGAGCGCCACGTCCATTTCGCGTTTCGACACCGAGCCGTCACTCACCAGCTCCTTGTTACGGCGCAGATCCGCCTCGCTTTTACGCAACTGCGCCTCGCTGTCGGCCACCACCGCCTGACGCAACTTGATCGTCGCTTCGGCACTGTTGCGTTGCTGCACCACATTGGCCAGCGCGGCTTTCTGCACCGCCAGTTGCGCCAGCGCCTGATCGAGGCGTTGCTGATAAATCCGGTCATCCAGGCGCACCAGCAAGTCGCCGGCCTTCACGTACTGGAAATCCTGCACCGGCACCTCGAACACGTAGCCACTGAGCTGCGGGCCGATGATCGTCACCTGCCCGCGCACCAGGGCGTTTTCCGTGGTTTCGACGGCGCTGCTGAACGGCGGCAGTTGCCAGGCGTAGAGCACGATCAGCACGCCGACGATGGCAATCGCGGCAAAGCCCAGCGACGAGATGATCCGCACCCGCAACGAGCGCGGCTCGGTGTTCGGCGAGGACGGCGGCGCCACGCCTTCCGGGGTGGCGGCGATGGCATTGGTGGTTGTGGTGGTCGGTTCGGTCATGAATGGGAGGCACCGTCAGGAGGTACGGAATGCGCTGGGTCGACGGCTTTGGTGGTGCTCATCAGCCACAGCGCACGAATGGACAGCCAGATCATGGTCAGCACCGCAATCACGGCGATCAGCATGAACACATCGTTATAAGCCAGCACGTTGGCTTCGCGCGTGGCTGCGTTGGCCAGGCTGCGAATCCCGGCGAGGTTGCGCAGACTCGGATCGGCCAGCAACGAGCCATAGGCCGAACCGCCGCTCTGTACGCGGGCGGCCACCAGCGGATCGGACAGCGTCAGGTGCTCGACCAGATGACTGGAATGGAATTTCTCACGCACGATCTGGAACGTGCCCAACAATGCCGCACCGAGCAGGCCGCCGAGGTTGTTGCAGATCCCGAACAACACCGAAAAACTCACCAGATTGCGCGGGTTGGTCAACACGTTGCGGGTGCCGAACACCATGGTCGGGCCCAGAAAAAACGTGCTGCCGAAGGCCAGCAGGAACTGGCTGAAATACAGGTTTTGCGGGCGGGTCAGGTTGTTGGAGAAACTGTCCATCACCGAGCCGGTGGCCATCAGCGCCAGCGAGATGATCAGCGGCATCAGCAGGTGCTTGGGGTCGATGGTCAGCGCACTGGTCGCCAGCCCGGCGATGCTGCCGATCAGCATCACCACGTAGAGGCTGTGCAGTTGCTCATAACCCATGTTGAGGTTCTGCATGAAACCGACCGCGCCGGTGGACTGCTCCGAGGTGACCATGCGAATCAGGGTCACCGCCAGCGCCAGGCGGATCATCGTGCCGCTGCCGAGCCAGCGGGTCATCAGTATCGGGTTGCTGCGGTTGTGCTCGATGGCCAGGCCCGCGAGGATCAGGGCAATCGAGGCCGCCAGCGCATAGCCGATCCAGTCGGCCTCCAGCCACCAGTCGATCCGCCCCAGCGACAACACCGCGCAGAGCAGGGCCACGCCGCTGGCGAGGATGGCGAAGGTCAGAAAGTCCAGCGGTTCAAAGGTTTTGAAGCGGTCACCGGGCGGCAACTTGAGCAGCAGCACGCAGCCCAGCGACAGCAAGGCCATGCCCAATTCGAACAGGTACAAACCGCGCCATTCGGCAATCTGCAGCAAGTCTTCGGAGAACAGGCGAGCCAGCGGCAGGGCCAATTGCGACGCACCGAGGCCCAGCACCAGCGCCTTCAGCCGCCACTTGGCCGGAAATGCCTGGATCATGTAATACAGGCCCAGCGAACTCAAGGCCGCACCCACCATCCCGTGCGCCGCCCGCACCGCTATCGCCGAACTCAAGTCGTTGACGAACAGGTGGCCGAAGGTCACCAGCGCATACAACACCAGAAACACTTCGGTGAATGCGCGCAGGCCGAACTGCTGACGAAACTTCACCAGCAGCAGGTTCATCGACACGTTGGTCATCACGTACGCGGCCGGCAGCCAGGCCATCTCTGCCGTGGTCGCACCCAACGCGCCTTGCAGGTAAGGCAGGTTGGCGACCACCAGCGAGTTGCCCAGACCACCGGTCACCGCCACCAACAGCCCGACCAGCGCATAGGCCAGGCGCTTGGGGTTGGAGTGCAGCGGCGTCGAGGGGGAACCGGGCAGACTGGGCTTCTCGTGCGGCTGCCAGTTGCGCGGGGCGTATCGATCCATTGAAAAGACCTTGTGCTTGTGTTGCCGGGAGTTTGCCGCACATCTTGCGGCAAACCCACAATCCTCTGGGAGCTGGCTTGCCAGCGATGGCGACACTCGGCTCGGCAACAGGGTGACCGGCCGCCCGCTCCCACAGGTTTGCGGCGGATTCGTAAATTCTGTTTAAAGGTCTTCTCGCCCGCAACGGATTTTTCCCGCACCGGGCAACTGCCACCCTTGCAGCCCTTCTCAACCTGCAAGGTGCCCGTTATGACCACGCCCCCACCGGCAACGCTCCCTACATCTTTTAAAAAACCTTGTGGCGACCGCCCTGCTGCTGCCTGCCCTCGCCTTCGCTCAGGAACGCCCGTGGCCGGACGGTTCGCAACTGGTGATCTCGGTGTCGATGCAGTTCGAAACCGGCGGTCAGCCTGAAGGCGCGGAAAGTCCGTTCTCCGGCACGCCGCTGCCCAAGGGTTATCCGGATCTGCCGGCGCAGACCTGGTTTGATTATGGCTACAAGGAAGGCTTGTGGCGGATGCTCGACCTGTGGGATCGCACCGGCATCAAGGTCACCTCGCATGTGGTCGGCGAAGCGGCGCTCAAGCACCCGGAACTGGCGAAAGCGATTGCTGCGCGCGGCCATGAACTGGCGGCCCATGGCATGCGTTGGGCCGATTCGTACAACATGAGTTACGATCAGGAAAAACAGTTCATCGGCGACGGTGTCAACGCGGTGGAAAAACTTACCGGCCAGCGCTCAGTGGGCTACAACGCCAACTGGCTGCGGCGCAGCCCCAATACGCTGAAGGTTCTGCAAGACCTGAATTTCACCTATCACATCGATGACGTCAGCCGCGACGAACCGTTCGTGACCATGGTCCGTGGACGCAAATTTGCCGTGGTGCCGTACACCCTGCGCAATAACGACATCGTGCTGATCGAGGGCCGGCATTTCTCCGCCGAGCAGTTCTATCAGCAACTGGTGCTGGAATTTGATCGCCTGTACGCCGAAGGCGCGAGCCAGCGACGGATGATGTCGGTGAGTCTGCACGACCGCATCGGCGGCACACCGGCGATGGTCGAGGCGATGGAGCGGTTCATTCGTTATGCGCAAGCGCATCCGAAGGTAAGTTTCATGCGCAAGGATCAGATCGCCCGGGTCGTCCTGACCGAGAAAAACCCGCTGATCGACAACGCGGAGGCGCTCTACAACCGGTAAGCCGCCGAAAACAGCCCTCTTCGCAGCATCTGGAGGGCTGCCAACTCGCGCAAAACTCATCGTAAAAAAGCCCTGTTGACTTTTGCGGAAAACCTCGCAACTATCCGCAACCATGTTGTACGACGACGTATAACAATAATAAAAACAACAAATGAAACAGGGAGCGTCACCGTGAGCACACTCGTCTGCAATTCCGTTCGCACGTCCCGTACTTCCATGCCCCGCCCGTGTTCCACCCTGACTTTGATCGGCTGCAGCAGTCTCGCTCTGGTTTTGCCCATGAGCGCAGACGCCGAAAGCTTCCTCGAAGACAGCAAAGCCACGCTGAACCTGCGCAACGCCTACTTCAATCGCAACTTCGTCAACCCGAACTATCCGCAGGGCAAGGCTGAAGAGTGGACGCAGAACTTCATCCTCGATGCCAAATCCGGCTTCACCCAAGGCACGGTCGGTTTCGGTCTCGATGTGCTGGGGATGTACTCGCAAAAAACTCGATGGCGGCAAAGGCACCGGCGGTACGCAACTGTTGCCGATCCACGATGATGGTCGCCCGGCAGACAATTTCGGGCGACTGGGTGTAGCGCTGAAGGCCAAGGTGTCGAAAACTGAATTGAAGGTTGGCGAATGGATGCCGGTGCTGCCGATTCTGCGCTCGGACGATGGCCGCTCCCTGCCGCAGACCTTTCGCGGTGGCCAGGTCACTTCCACCGAAATCAACGGCCTGACCCTCTACGGCGGGCAGTTCCGTGGCAACAGCCCACGCAACGATGCCAGCATGGAAGACATGTCGATGAACGGCCGCGGTGCCTTCACCTCCGACCGTTTCAACTTCGGTGGCGGCGAATACACCTTCAACGACAAGCGCACCCTGCTCGGCGTGTGGTACGCCGAACTCAGCGACATCTACCAGCAGCAGTATTTCAACCTCAGCCACAGTCAGCCGATGGGCGACTGGACGCTGGGCGCCAACCTCGGTTTCTTCACCGGCAAGGAAGACGGCAGCGCCCTGGCCGGCGACCTCGATAACAAGACCGCGTTCGCCCTGCTGTCGGCCCGCTACGGCGGCAACACCTTCTACGTCGGTTTGCAAAAACTCAGCGGCGACGACGCCTGGATGCGGGTCAACGGCACCAGCGGCGGCACCCTGGCCAACGACAGCTACAACGCCAGTTATGACAACGCCAAAGAACGCTCCTGGCAGTTGCGGCATGACTACAACTTCGTCGCCCTCGGCATTCCCGGCCTGACCCTGATGAACCGCTACATCAGCGGCGACAACGTGCACACCGGGACGATTACCGACGGCAAGGAATGGGGCCGCGAGTCGGAACTGGGGTACACCGTGCAAAGCGGACCGCTGAAAAACCTCAATGTGAGATGGCGCAACGCGACGATACGCCGGGACTTCAGCACCAATGAGTTCGATGAGAACCGGATCTTCGTCAGCTACCCGATTTCGTTGTTGTAAGCAGGTTTCGCTTTACCCTGTTGGAGCGAGCCTGCTCGCGAAGGCGCCTTGTCAGTCGATGCAAGCGTTGCCTGGATGGCCACATCGCTGGCAAGCCAGCTCCCACAGAATTTGTAGTGAATGCGGTCATTGAAAACAACGCTGGTACCGGTGGGAGCTGGCTT
>NZ_JABULD010000143.1:0-7029 GCF_014060985.1 Pseudomonas sp. MD195_PC81_125 | reverse complement strand
ATCAAAAGATCGCAGCCTTCGGCAGCTCCTACAGGGATAGAGGTCAATCCATGCCTGCTGGCGATGGGGCGACTCGGTCTAGCGGCGGACTTGTTTCAGGGTTTCCGCAATCAAAAACGCCAGTTCCAGCGACTGATCGGCATTCATCCGCGGATCGCAGTGGGTGTGATAACGATCCGACAACCCGTCTTCCGTGATCGGCCGCGCGCCACCAATGCACTCGGTGACATTCTGCCCGGTCATCTCGATATGAATCCCGCCGGCATAAGTGCCTTCGGCTTCGTGCACCTGGAAGAACTGTTTCACCTCACCCAGGATCTGCGCGAAGTCGCGGGTCTTGTAGCCGCTGCTGGCCTTGATCGTGTTGCCGTGCATCGGGTCGGAGCTCCACAGCACCTGCTTGCCTTCACGCTGTACCGCGCGGATCAGCGCCGGCAGGTGATCGCCGACCTTGTTCGCGCCCATCCGCGCAATCAGGTTCAGGCGGCCGGGATCGTTGTCCGGGTTGAGCACGTCGATCAGGCGGATCAGGTCGTCCGGGTTCATGCTCGGGCCGACTTTGACGCCAATCGGGTTGTTCACCCCGCGCAGGAATTCGACGTGAGCACCGTCGAGCTGACGAGTACGGTCACCGATCCACAGCATGTGCGCCGAGCAATCGTAATAATCGTTGGTCAGGCTGTCGCGACGCACGAACGCTTCTTCGTAGTTCAGCAACAGTGCCTCGTGAGCGGTGAAGAAACTGGTTTCGCGCAGTTGCGGCGAGCTGTCCATGCCGCAGGCGCGCATGAATGCGAGGGTCTCATCGATGCGGTCGGCGAGGTGGCTGTATTTCTCGGCCAGTGCCGAGTTGGCGATGAAATCCAGGTTCCACTTGTGCACCTGATGCAGGTCGGCAAAGCCGCCCTGGGCGAAGGCGCGCAACAGGTTCAAGGTAGCGGTGGACTGGTGATAGGACTGCAGCAGACGCTCCGGATCCGGCACGCGGCTCTTTTCGTCAAAACCGATGCCGTTGACGATGTCGCCACGGTAGGCGGGCAGGGTCACGCCGTCGAGGGTTTCGTCGTTGGCAGAGCGCGGCTTGGCGAACTGACCGGCCATGCGCCCGACCTTGACCACCGGACAACCGGCGGCGAAGGTCATGACGATCGCCATTTGCAGCAACACTTTGAAGGTGTCGCGAATCTTCGCTGCCGAGAACTCGGCAAAGCTTTCCGCGCAATCGCCGCCCTGCAACAGGAACGCACGGCCCTGAGTCACTTCGGCAAACTGGCGGCGCAGCTCGCGTGCTTCACCGGCAAACACCAGCGGCGGATAGCTGGCCAGGGTCTGCTCGACCTGGCGCAGATGCGCGGCGTCGGGGTATTGGGGTTGTTGCTGGATCGGCAGGGCGCGCCAGCTGTCAGGACTCCAGGGTTGGCTCATCACGGTCTCTAATGGGTTCTACGCACGGGAAGGCCATGGTAGCAGCAATTAGTGCGTGACCTGCTCCCACCCCATCACCGACAATCGCCGCTTTGCCACGGCGCCGGAGCGGTGCCATCGCGTCACCGCGCCCGGTGGCCATCAGGAGACGAAATGACTGAGGAGCGCGTCGAGCTGTTGCTCGCCGAGGTACAGGATGAATTCGGCGTGATTCGCGTGCTGGAAGTGGCCGATTACCGCTTTCTGGAATTCGGCGATGCCATCGAGCAGAGCTGCGTGTTCACCGCCGATCCGAGCTGGCTCGAATACGACTACACCCGGGCGATGCTGATTGGCGCGTTGTGCCATGAACAACCGGAGAGCGCGCTGTTTCTTGGCCTCGGTGCCGGTACGCTGACCCAGGCCTGCCTCAAGTTCCTGCCGCTGGAAGATGTCGAAGCCATCGAACTGCGCCCGGACGTGCCGCGCCTGGCCATCGAATACCTGGGGCTGGATGACGATCCGCGTTTGTACATTCGGGTCGGCGATGCGCTGGAGTTGCTGCCGACGGCCGAGCCTGCGGATCTGATCTTTGTCGACCTGTACACCGATGTCGGCCCGGGTGTCGGGCATCTGGCCTGGAGTTTTCTCGGCGACTGTCAGAAGCGTTTGAATCCGGGCGGCTGGCTGGTGATCAACCAGTGGGCCACCGATGATGGCAAACCGCTGGGCGCCGCGTTGCTGCGTGGGCTCTACCACCGGCATTACTGGGAACTGCCGGTGAAGGAGGGCAATGTGATTCTGATTGTGCCGGCGGATCTCGATCAGGAGCTGGACATGCAGGCACTGTCCGCCCGCGCTGAAGCGCTGGCGCCGCGGCTGGGGGTATTCGTTGCAGTCGTTGATCAACAGTATTCGCCCTGCCACCTGAGTGGCGACTCGGTCAACTGTAGGAGCTGCCGAAGGTGCGATCTTTTTAGAAACAAGATCAAAAGATCGCAGCCTTCGGCAGCTCCTGCAGGGGGTAGTTCATCAGATCCCTTTGAAGATGCCTGGCCGCCGCTCCACCAGCGAGCTGATGCCTTCCTTGGCATCCTCGCTCCCCAGCAACTTCTTCACCAGTGCCGGCAATCCTTGTGCCGCCGCCGTCTCACCTTCATACCGTGCCTGGCGCGCCGACATCAGCGTCGCCTGCACCCCCAACGGTGCCTGCCGGGCAATCCGCTCGGCCAGTTCGATCGCGCGGGGCAGCAGGTCCTCACTGGCCATTACTTCCTGTACCAAACCCAGGCGCAATGCATCATGCGCATCGAACTCATCGCCGGTCAGCAGCCAGCGCATCGCGTTGCCCCAGCCGGCCACCTGATGAAAACGCAAGGTCGCGCCACCAAAAGGAAAAATCCCTCGCTGCACTTCCATTTGTGCGAAGCGGGTATTGCTCGCGCACAGGTTGATGTCAGCGGCCAGCATCAACTCGATACCGATGGTCAGGCAGTAGCCCTGCGCGGCGACAATTACCGGTTTGCTCACGCGCGGCCCGACGAAAACGCCCCACGGGTCGCAACCGCCGGTCGGAACCTGCCAGCCATCGGCGAGGGCGGCGCTGGCATTGAGCAGATCCAGACCGGCGGTAAAGTGCTCGCCATGCCCGAACACCACGGCCACTCGCGCGTCACTGTCGGCCTCGAACTCACCGTAGGCCAGGCTCAGGTCATTGAGCATATCGAGGTCGAAAGGCATTGCGTTTGGCGGCCCGGTCAAGGCCGATCAAGTGGATATGACCTCGACGTTCACGGCTGACGCGGCCGGGGCAGGGCTGATTCATGGGTAGATCCTCGGGCGGGAAGGGCGGGTGCAGCGACGGTATGCCGCACATCGATGAATCGTTTAAGCGTCATCACCCGCAAGGCCGGGCCTTTGCAAAATAGACCTTCGCACGATTATCCGCAAAACCCCGTTACACAGCGGTGACACCGCGATTCAGCTGATAAAAAAAGCTCCCTTTTTGGGCAAATTCCGGTATAGTGCGCGCCGGCCTTTAACCGGGCCGCGTTTAGGTAGCGCAATTCCCCGAAGTCAGCTTCGGCTGCACGTCCGCACTGCGGGCTCTTCCTTGACGATTCTTTTTCATTCATACGTTTTCGCAAATCCCCGCCGACAAAGCTGCCAGGGCGACTCTTGAGTCTCAACACGGCATGCGCAGCTTTGGAGCATGGGTCTTTGCGGATGCACTTAGAGGCAGACCCATGACCCAGGAAATCGGCGGCTTCGCCGCTCTTGAACTTCATCCCAATATTGTCGCTGCAGTAGTCGCTACCGGCTATGAAGAGCCTTCGGCCATTCAGCAGCAGTCGATCCCGATCATCCTCGCCGGTCACGATATGATTGGTCAGGCGCAAACCGGTACCGGTAAAACCGCTGCCTTTGCCCTGCCTATCCTGCACCGCATTGATCCGTCCAAGCGCGAGCCGCAAGCTCTGATCCTGGCCCCAACTCGTGAGTTGGCGCTACAAGTTGCAACCGCTTTCGAAACCTACGCCAAGCAAATGCCGGGCGTAACTGTTGTGGCTGTCTACGGCGGCGCGCCGATGGGCCCACAATTGAAAGCAATCCGTAATGGCGCACAGATCGTTGTCGCCACGCCGGGCCGTCTGTGCGACCACCTGCGTCGCGACGAAAAAGTCCTCGCTACCGTGAACCACCTGGTTCTGGACGAGGCGGACGAAATGCTCAAACTGGGCTTCATGGACGACCTGGAAGTGATCTTCAAGGCCATGCCGGAAACCCGTCAGACCGTATTGTTCTCGGCAACCTTGCCGCAGTCGATCCGTGCCATCGCCGAGCGCCACCTGCGCGATCCGAAGCACGTGAAGATCCAGAGCAAGACTCAGACCGTTACCGCGATCGAACAGGCTCACCTGTTGGTTCACGCTGACCAGAAGACTTCTGCCGTTCTCAGCTTGCTGGAAGTGGAAGACTTCGACGCGCTGATCATGTTCGTGCGCACCAAGCAAGCGACCCTGGATCTGGCCAGTGCCCTGGACGCCAAAGGCTACAAAGCCGCTGCGCTGAACGGTGACATCGCCCAGAACCAGCGTGAGCGCGTCATCGACTCGCTCAAGGATGGCCGTCTGGACATCGTTGTCGCGACCGACGTGGCTGCCCGTGGTCTGGACGTTCCGCGCATCACCCACGTGTTCAACGTGGACATGCCGTACGATCCGGAGTCCTACGTGCACCGTATCGGCCGTACCGGCCGTGCCGGTCGCGAAGGTCGTGCGCTGCTGCTGGTGACTCCACGTGAGCGCCGCATGCTGCAAGTGATCGAGCGTGTCACCGGCCAGAAAGTTGCCGAAGTGCGTCTGCCGGACGCTCAAGCTGTGCTCGATGCACGCATCAAGAAACTGACCAATAGCCTGTCGCCGCTGGTCGCCGATGCCGAATCGACTCACGGCGAGCTGCTCGATCGTCTGACCGCAGACATCGGTTGCACCCCGCGTGCACTGGCTGCAGCCCTGCTGCGCAAGGCAACCAACGGTCAAGCGCTGAACCTGGCAGCGATCGAGAAGGAACGTCCACTGGTGCCGAACAACGCACCGCGTGGCGACCGTCCTGAGCGTTCCGGTGATCGTCCTGAGCGTGGCGACCGCGAGCGTCGCGCGCCAATGCCTCTGGGCGAAGGCCGTGCCCGTTGCCGTACCGCGCTGGGTGCGCGTGACGGTATCGCCGCCAAGAACCTGCTGGGCGCGATCCTCAACGAAGGTGGTCTGGCCCGCGAAGCGATCGGTCGCATTCAGGTGCGTGACAGCTTCAGCCTCGTCGAACTGCCGGAAGATGGTCTGGACAAACTCCTGACCAAGCTGAAGGACACTCGCGTCGCTGGCAAGCAGCTGAAACTGCGTCGCTACCGCGAAGATTGATCCGCCCTCGGGCTGATTGATCGAACATGAAAAATCCCCGACTGGTTCGGGGATTTTTTATGTCTGCTTTTTGCCTTTGTGGGAGCGAGCCTGCTCGCGAAGGCGTCAACCGAAGCGATAAATATCCATACCCAGCGCGCCCATCGTGAAACCTTGATGAGCAATGCTGAACTCACCTCCCGCGCCACGGGCAAAATACAACGGCAACAAATGTTCGTCACTCGGATGGCTGCGCACCGCATTTGGCGCCTGCTGACGATAGTCGTGCAACGCCGCTTCGTCATTGGCCGCCAACTTGTCGATCATCCAGTCACGAAAATCCCGAGCCCACGGCTCGACACTTTCCGGGCCGGCATGCCAGTCCAGCTCGCGCAGGTTGTGGGTGATGCTGCCGGAGCCGATCAGCAAAATACCCTGCTCGCGCAGACCCGCCAGCGCGTGTCCGACACGGGTTTGCAGCGCCGGGCCGCCGCGACTCGGCAGCGACACCTGCACCACCGGAATATCCGCCTGCGGGTACATCAATGACAGCGGCACCCAGACGCCGTGGTCGAACGGGCGTTGCGCATCGAGGCGAGCCGGCAGATGGGCAGCGTTGAGCAATTCGGCCACTTCGGTGGCCAGTTGCGGATTGCCCGGCGCCGGATATTGCACTTCAAACAGGGCGCGGGGAAAACCGCCGAAGTCGTGCCAGGTTTCGGGTTGCGAATGGCTGCTGACCCGCAATTCCTGGCTTTCCCAGTGGGCAGAGACAATCACGATGGCTTTCGGTTTAGGCAGTTCGGCCGCCAGGCGCGCGAGGGCCGGGCCGCTGGCGCCGGGTTCCAGGGCCAGCATTGGCGAGCCGTGGGAGATAAACAGGCTGGGAAACATGGAAAGGTTCCTGAGCGGTAAGATGGTGCCATCTTCAGTCAGATCATTGATCTAAATCTAATATAAGTTTTAACGCCTTTTGATCGAATTTTTTGAGGTGAAGCATGCAGCCTGAGTTTTGGCACAAGAAGTGGGAATCCAATCAGATCGGCTTTCACCTGCCTGAGGTGAATCCGTATCTGCAGCGTCTCTGGCCGCAGTTGAATATCCCGGCCCAGGCGCGAGTGCTGGTGCCGCTGTGCGGCAAAAGCCTGGATCTGTTGTGGCTGGCCGGGCGCGGATATCAGGTGCTCGGGGTCGAGTTGTCGCAGAAGGCCATCGAGGACTTCTTCAGTGAGCATCAGGTAACGCCGCAGGTCAGCGACGAGGGGCCGTTCAAGGTCTATCGCGGCGATTCCATCGAGTTGTGGTGCGGTGATTTCTTCGCGCTGACTGCAGACGATGTAGCGGACTGCGCGGCGTTGTACGACCGGGCAGCGTTGATCGCCTTGCCGCCTGCGATGCGTGAACGCTATGCGACGCATCTGCAGCAAATCCTGCCGCCGGTTGTGCAAGGGTTGTTGATCACTCTGGATTATGATCAGGCGCAAATGTCCGGGCCACCGTTTGCGGTGAGCGATGATGAGGTGCAGCGCTTGCTGGCGGGTGCCTGGCAGGTGCGAATGCTGGAAGAGCAGGATGTGCTGGGGGAGAGCTGGAAGTTTTTGCAGGCGGGGGTGACGCGGTTGGAGGAGCGGGTTTACCGGGTTTCTGGTCGATAGGTTTGTATTGGCGGTGCGGGCCCCATCGCCTGGCAAGCCAGCTCCCACAGGGTTTTGTGGTGTTTTCTGGA
>NZ_JABULD010000360.1:0-5799 GCF_014060985.1 Pseudomonas sp. MD195_PC81_125 | reverse complement strand
CCAGCGAAACCTGCAGCGCCTTGAGATCGTTGACACTGTAAGCAGGAAGCCTGGTGCGATAGGTATTGGCGATTTGCGCGGCGCTCTTGCCCAACCGGCTCAGTTCCTGGAAGCGCGATTGGGCGAATTCGATCCTGTTGATCATGCCTTCGCTTAAGTCTGACATCTTGCGATAGGTCGCGATGTCACCTGCACCTTGGGCCGCCTCTTGTGCTTCAAGCAGTACCAGGGTTTCCCTGAGCGCTTGAGCGAATGTGGGGTTGCGCTGATCGAGCCAGGTCTGGTTGAAGAACAACTGCGTACCGAGCATCTCGGTCATGGCGCTACGGAAGTTGGGCACCGTCTCCAGCAGATTCAACGCTTTCAACTGCTCGATCGGGGCCGCGTATTCTCCGGTCCGGCGCTCCAGCAGTTCGAGGAAGCGAGTCTGCTCGGTCAGTAATGTCTGGTCGCTGGCCGCCTTCATGGCGTTATAAGCGGCTGTCAGTTCCTGACGTGCCTGTTCGCGCTGGGCATCGAACTCCGTGAGTTGTTTCTTGAGCGCCGCGATGCGTTCGCGGTTTTCCTGGCGTTTAGCCAGGCGGCGTCTGGACAGGCCTCCTCCGCGCAGACGCAGGCGGGTGTCGACGAACCATTCGCCCCGTCGATTACGTATCAACGCAGGCCCATGTTGCCCAGGCTGCTGTTCGCTATTGATGATCGATACGTCACCCGTGGCCGCAACCGTTACCTCGAACCAGCGTTCCCCTACTGGTGCGTAGTAGCGGGTGGCGTGACGGTAAAGATAGGCATGCAGGCCGGTTTCGCTGGCCGGTGGCACCAGTGAAGCCGGGCGAGTGACGGCGAAGCGATCAAGGGTTTTGGCCAGGTTCAATGCGGTATCGGTGTGCAATGAACTTCGGTGCTGAACCGGATGCTCGCCCAGCACATCGGCCTGCTGAACAATCGTCACAGGCGTGCGTGTCGAAGGCCTGCTGACGGCGTCGGCAAGGGTCGCTGACGCTCTTTCGGTTCTGTCATGTGCCCAGTTGCGCGTGCTGGCGTGATGGGCGAGCACCATGGCCAGGGTCAACAACAGATCGGTCATTGCGCTTTTCTGCTGCTCGGTGTCACCGGTGACGCCGGCATCGAGGGTTTGCTGCAAGTCGTCCAGAATTTGCCAGATCCACGCGGCGGTGCCTGCCGTACGCCCGAAAAACGGCAGCGCGGCGTTGAAAATCAGCCAACCCGCTCGCTTGAAACTTTCCCAGCGATTTTCGCTGTTAGAGATCGATTGTCGATCAGCCAGCTCGATCATGGCGCCGACATTGGCCTTGAAGACAGACGCCAGGTAATCGGTGTTGAGAACCCGTGTTCCCAGCGTCAGGGTTCCGCTCATTTGCAGCGACGTCAGTGGGTCGGCGAGCAGTTGCGAGAGCGACCATACCGTCGGCCGGTCGTCGCTGAACACATAGTTGGCGTAATTGGCACGGACGTTACCTGGCAGCCAGGCAAGGACTGATTGCCGTAGTGTCGGCGAATGTTTGATCGCGTAAAGCAGGTTGGCCGGCGAGGGGTACTGGCTCAGGCAATGATCAAGCAAAGGCCGGTACAACAGGCATGGGCCCTTGTCCATCTGCCGGGGACCGATGACGTACATGTTGGCGACTTCGTCCGTGGATTGGCCCGGGCGCCACGCCGGATTGAGAGCCAGCGGGCGAATGACGATCTCTTGACCGTCAACCCGGCGATTGGCGTCGACTATCTGCACGACGGCAGCGATATAGCGATACCCCGTCTCATCGACGCCGGCTTGTGCGCGGATTTTCTGTTGCAAGGCGAGCAGCGGCAGTTCAACGCGCAAGCGGCTGGTGAACAGGTTCTGCCGGCGCAGGCTTTCCAGCGAATCATCACGCAGTTTGCTTTTGATCAGGGCGGGATAGGTCCGGCCAATGTCGACCGTGGTGATCAGCGCTTCCAGATAGCTTGCCGTCATCCACGCCGGCACCGGGCTGCCGCTGAGACTGCAAGCACGGTTTTGTTGCCCGTTGGCAGGCTGATGAGGTTTTGTAGCGCCAGGTCGCCCAGGCTGAAGGTACTGCGCTCGGATTCAAGCGGCGGCGCGAACGCGCCCCACACCACCACACTCTCCACCACGATCCGGATGTCGGCCAGATTCAGTTCCGCCGCATCGGGATGGTCCTTGAGCATCGCCTCGCGCAGTTGCTTCAGTGCGAACTCCTGAATCGGCGGGATACCGTCATCGAACGACTGCCCGCTGTTCTGGATCTGCACCTGCGCCAATTCCATCAAGTGGCGGCTGTAAGCGGTCAGATCGGTAGACGATGCCTTGGCCATCCATTCGGGCAGTGCTTGCTGTAGCTGCTTGAAACGAGAGGGCGATTGGCTGTCTGTCGGATTGAGTCCGTGAGTGGTGCGGCTGATAGGCGGGGCCAGACTGATTGAGTCGGTTTGTGTGGCGAGCGCAGTGATGGCATCGGCCTGGAGGGCGATCAGGTTGCACGCCAAGTGGTCGAAGTAATCGCCCTCAGGTTCGATCAATCGCCATTGCAAGGTGCCTGGCGGGCTGCCTTCGATCTGCGTGTGCAGTGACGCGCCCAATGCCTGCAACGAGTCGAAGGCCTGAAAGCCTTGAGTGATGGTGTGCGTGAGAATCAGCGTACGTTTGCCGAGCGTGCCGATCAGGACCGCCATATCGAGCACGTTGAGGTGCCTGGAAACGCCGTTGTCATCGGTGTCCAGGTCGATCAGGCAGGCGCGTGAGAGAAAGTGGTCATGAACATGGCGCGTGGTTTTTTGCGGATAGTCGAAAAGACCGCGAGCCATGGCGCGCTGGTCGTCGTCCCACGCTGGATGGGACTGCACGTTCCACAGCTCGCGCAGGGATCTGGCGAGCTCCTTCCAGCGTGGCATCGACGCGCGGGTCAACTGATTCCAGTATTCGACCTGTTGTTCGGCAAACGCAACGAACAGCAACGGTGCCAGTTCATTCAGCAGTCTGGCGATGGCTTCGATGTCGACGGGCAGTTGCACTGGGGTCGGTGCCAGAGGTTGCAGCGTCAGGTAGTGCTCGCCGTCCAGCCAGGTCACCGATGTGGCGCCAACGCCGAGACGCACGAGGATGTCAGTCAGGGATTCGTAATACCACGGTCCGGGGACGACCTGCTGATCCTGAACGGTCCAGCCTGGTGTCACGACCATGGCCAGTCGAGGATCGATTCGTAGTGTCGGGTACAGACTGTTGAGCGAAGGTTGCAGGGCGTTGGTCGCCACCTCTCTGATAGACGGCCCGGTGACCAGTTGCGTGAGAAGGGCATCCCGGTCGGTAGACAGCGCAGGGGTGGAAGAGGGGCTCGGTGTTTCGGTCATGGTCACATCCTTTGTGCAGGGCGGCAGGCACAGCGCGGGTGCGGTGGGCGATCCGTTGCAAGGTAGTGACAGGTGAAGTATTCGAGGTGGTAGATAGATATTGCAGGCAAAAAAAGACCTGCGCGTGCGCAGGTCTTGGTCATGCGAAGCGATCAGGTGCCGGACTTGATCTTGGTCCAGGCCCGTGTGCGCGCCCGTTCGGCATCACGCGGCAGCGGTTGCAGGGTGTAGAGCGTGCTCATCGCCGCATCGGTCGGGTACAGGTTGGGGTTGTTGCGGATCGCCGGATCGACCAGCCCGGTGGCGTCCTTGTTCGGGTTCGGGTAGCCGACGAAATCGCTGACCGGGGCGATCACTGCCGGTTGCAGCAGGTAGTTGATGAAGGTGTAGGCGTCTTGCGGATTCTTCGCGCCCTTGGGAATGGCGAGCATGTCGAACCAGATCGGTGCGCCTTCCTTGGGCAGGCGCATGTCGACCACGACACCGTTCTTCGCCTCTTTGGCGCGGTTGGCCGCTTGCGAGAAGCTGCCGGAATAACCCACTGCGACACAGATGTCACCGTTGGCAATATCAGCCATGTATTTGGAGGAGTGGAAGTAAGTGACGTACGGGCGGATCTTCATCAGCAACGCCTCGGCCTTGGCATAGTCCGCCGGCTTCTTGCTGTTGGGGTCCAGGCCCAGGTGTTGCAGGGCCAGCGGCAGGATCTCCGACGGCGAGTCGAGCAGGGCGACGCCGCACTGCTTGAGCTTGCTGATGTTCTCTTCCTTGAAAATCAGGTCCCAGCTGTCCACTGGCGCGCTGTCACCCAGTGCGGCCTTGACCTTGGCCGGGTTGAAACCGATCAGGATGGTGCCGTACATGTATGGCACGGCGAACTGGTTGCCCGGGTCGTTGGCCTCGATCAGCTTCATCAGTTTCGGATCGAGGTGATTCCAGTTTGGCAGCTTGCTGCGGTCCAGCGGCTGGAACACCCCGGCCTCGATCTGCTTGGCGAGGAACACATTGGACGGCACCACCACGTCATAGCCGGAGTTGCCGGTCAGCAGCTTGGCTTCCAGCGCTTCGTTGGTGTCGAAGATGTCGTAGACCAGTCTGGTCTGGGTGTTCTGCGCCTTGAAGTCTTCCAGCGCCTTGGGCGTGATGTAGTCGAACCAGTTGTACACGCGCAAGGTGCGTTCTTCGGCGTGGGCGCCGACGCTGAGCAGCGCCGCGCACAGGGCTGGCGCCATGCAGTGCTTGAGTCGGTTCATTGTTCGAACCCTTCCAGCACGTTCACCGCGTTGATGCCTATTTCTTCGACGGCGTAGCCACCTTCCATCACGAACAGGGTCGGTTTGCCGAGGGCGGCGATGCGCTTGCCCATTGCCAGGTAATCCGGGCTGTCGAGCTTGAACTGCGAGATCGGGTCGTCCTTGAACGTGTCGACGCCCAGCGACACGACAATGATGTCGGCGCCATAGCTGTCGATCTCGTTACAGGCCTGCTCCAGTGCCGCGCTCCACACCTCCCAGCCAGATCCAGCCGGCAGCGGATAGTTGAAGTTGAAGCCTTCGCCGGCGCCTTCGCCGCGTTCATCCTCGTAGCCGAGGAAGAACGGAAACTCGGCTTCCGGATGGCCGTGGATCGAAGTGAACAGCACGTCGCTGCGCTCGTAGAAAATCGACTGCGTGCCGTTGCCGTGGTGATAGTCGACGTCGAGGATCGCGACTTTCTTGTGGCCGGCATCGAGGAATGCCTGAGCGGCAATGGCGGCGTTGTTGAGGTAGCAATAACCGCCCATCAAGTCGCTGGCGGCGTGGTGTCCCGGTGGCCGGCACAGGGCGAACGCACTGTGTGCGCCACGCTGGATTTCCGCCTGGGCAGTCAGCGCCACTTGCGCTGCACTGTAGGCGGCTTGCCAGGTGCCGGCGGTGATCGGTGCGCCGCCGTCGAAGCTGTAGTAACCGAGCTGGCCGTGCAAGCTGGTCGGTTTGATCTGGCGCAGCGTGCGTGCCGGCCAGGTGTAAGGCAGCAGGTCGCCGTCGGTGTTGAATTCGGTCCAGCGCGCCCAGGCGCCTTTGAAGAAGTCGAGGTAGTCGCGGCTGTGAATCCGCGCGATCGGCTCCAGTCCGAAGTCCTTCGGCGCCTCCACCGAACCGAGGTTCTGGTGCTGTACCCGTTGCAGTACGTGGTCGGCACGCGATGGCATCTCGAAGCACGGCTTGAGCTGGCCGTCGATGAGCTCGCAGCGGCCGTGGTGCAGGTGGTGATCGTCCGAGTAGATGGTCAGCATTTGTTGTTCTCCGCAGGGGCTGATTCGGTTGCCCCCAGTGTTGCGGCGCGCGGCGCAACGGAGAACGGCAGGAAAGGCCAAAAGGGGATCGATATGGCCAAAAAAACTGACCGCAATTCGCCCCTTTCCAGCAGATCAAAAGATCGCAGCCTTCG
>NZ_JABULD010000718.1:0-16125 GCF_014060985.1 Pseudomonas sp. MD195_PC81_125 | reverse complement strand
GCGCGTCGAGGCCGATGCCCGCCTCGAAGGCCGCCCGCACGAAGCACAGCCGTTGCAAGGCGGCGTCATCGAACAAGCCGTAGCCGCCTGGTGTGCACGCCACCGGGCGCAGCAATCCGCGCAGCAGGTAGTCGCGCACGATATGCACGCTCACCCCGGCATCAAGAGCCAGCCGGGACACCGTGTAGGCGTTCATTGAACACCTCCTTTTTCTCACCCGGCGCAGCAGGAAAGCTGCTTCACATCCTTGTTGAAGGTCTGCGCCGCGAGCTTCAACCCCTCGACCATCGTCAGGTAGGGGAACAACTGGTCGGCCAGTTCCTGCACCGTCATGCGGTTGCGAATGGCCAGAGCCGCCGTCTGGATCAGTTCACCCGCTTCCGGCGCGACCGCCTGTACGCCGATCAGCCGATGGCTGCCTTCCTCGATAACCAACTTGATGAAGCCGCGTGTGTCGAAGTTGGCGAGCGCACGCGGCACGTTGTCCAAGGTCAAGGTGCGGCTGTCGGTCTCGATCCCGTCGTGGTGGGCTTCCGCCTCGCTGTAGCCCACGGTCGCCACTTGCGGATCGGTGAACACCACGGCCGGCATTGCGGTCAGGTCGAGCGCCGCATCGCCGCCGGTCATGTTGATCGCGGCACGGGTGCCGGCCGCTGCCGCCACATAGACGAACTGCGGCTGGTCGGTGCAGTCGCCGGCCGCGTAGATGTTCGGGTTGCTCGTGCGCATGCCTTGGTCGATGACGATGGCACCTTGCGCATTGACAGTGACCCCCGCTGCGTCCAGCGCGAGGCTGCGCGTGTTCGGTGTCCGACCGGTGGCAACCAGCAGTTTGTCGGCGCGCAATTCACCGTGCGTGGTGGTCAGCACGAATTCACCGTCCATATGGGCGACCTGGCTGGCTTGCGTGTGCTCCAGCACCTCGATGCCCTCGGCACGGAAAGCGGCTGTCACCGCCTCGCCGATGGCCGGGTCTTCACGGAAGAACAAGGTATTGCGCGCCAGGACCGTGACCTTGCTGCCCAGCCGGGCAAAGGCTTGCGCCAGCTCCAGCGCCACCACCGACGAGCCGATTACGGCAAGGCGTTCGGGAATGGTGTCGCTCGCCAGGGCCTCGGTGGAAGTCCAGTAGGGTGACTCTTTCAACCCCGGAATCGGCGGGACCGCCGGGCTGGCACCCGTGGCGACCAGGCAGCGGTCGAACATCACGACGCGCTCGCCACCCTCGTTCAAACGGACGGTAAGGCTCTGGTCGTCCTTGAAGCGCGCCTCACCGTGCACAACGGTGATGGCCGGATTACCGCCCAGGATGCCTTCGTACTTGGCGTGCCGCAGTTCGTCGACGCGGGCCTGCTGCTGGGCCAGCAGCTTACTGCGGTCAATCGTAGGCACAGTTGCCGCAATACCGCCATCGAACGGGCTTTCCCGGCGCAGATGGGCGATGTGGGCGGCGCGGATCATGATCTTGGACGGCACACAGCCGACATTGACGCAGGTGCCGCCGATGGTGCCGCGCTCGATCAGCGTGACCTGCGCGCCTTGCTCGACGGCCTTCAGCGCCGCCGCCATCGCGGCTCCACCGCTGCCAATGACCGCTACCTGCACCGGGGGCTCGTTGCCACTGTGCTTTTCGGCGGCGGCCATCCATCCCCGCACCTTGTCGAGCAGTCCGACGCGGTTGTCCGCCAGTGGCGCATCGGCTAGCGTTGCCTTGTAGCCCAGTCCGGCCACGGCGGCAGTCAGCGCGTCCGGCGATGTGCCCGGCACGATGGCGAGTTGCGCTGTGCCCTTCGGATAGGACACCAGCGCCGACTGCACGCCTGGCACTTTTTCCAGCGCTTCCTTGACGTGCGCCGCGCACGAGTCGCAAGTCATGCCGGTGATTTTTAGATGGGTCATGCAACAGATCCTTTATCGTTTGTGGCGCCAGACAATGACGTCCGTTGTGCTGCGGTGCCGTTTTCAGTGACTCACTGCTTGACGCTGGACGGATAGCCCGCGTCTGCGGTTGCCTTGGTCAGCTTCTGCACGCTGGTCTTGGCATCGTCGAAGGTGACGACCGCTTGGCGTGTCTCGAAAGTCACGTCAACTTTGCTGACGCCTTCGACCTTGGAAATCGCCTTCTTGACAGTGATCGGGCAGGCGGAGCAGGTCATGCCCGGTACGGACAGCGTGACGGTCTGGGTGGCGGCCCAGACGGGGGCAACAACGGCGGCGAGGGCGAGGGAGGCAAACAGTTTCTTCATGGTGAACTCCGATCAGTAGAAAAATGGCATGACGTAGGGAAATCCGAGCGCGACCAGAACCAGCGCGGCCACGATCCAGAAAATGAGCTTGTAAGTAGCTCGCACTTGGGGAATCGCGCAGACCTCACCCGGTTTGCAGGCCGCTGCCTGCCGGTAGATGCGCCGCCAGGCGAAGAACAACGCCACCAGCGCCACGCCGATAAAGATGGGGCGATAGGGTTCCAACACCGCCAAGTTGCCGATCCAAGCGCCGCTGAACCCCAAGGCGATCAGAACCAACGGCCCGAGGCAGCAAGCCGAGGCGAGGATGGCGGCAAGCCCTCCAGTGAAGAGCGCGCCGCGCCCGGTTTTTGGTTCAGACATGCGCTTGTCCTTTCGAATTGAAATTGGATAGCGTAACCTTACTTCCGTACTCATGTACGGAGTCAAGCGATATGGAAAACAATTTGGAGAACCTGACCATTGGCGTTTTCGCCAAGGCGGCCGGGGTCAATGTGGAGACCATCCGTTTCTATCAGCGCAAGGGCTTGTTGCTGGAGCCTGACAAGCCCTATGGCAGCATCCGCCGCTATGGCGAGGCGGATGTAACGCGGGTGCGCTTCGTGAAATCAGCCCAGCGGCTGGGCTTCAGCCTGGATGAGATCGCCGAGCTGCTGCGGCTGGAGGATGGCACCCATTGCGAGGAAGCCAGCAGTCTGGCCGAGCACAAGCTCAAGGACGTGCGCGAGAAAATGGCTGACCTGGCGCGCATGGAGGCCGTGCTGTCTGAGTTGGTGTGCGCCTGCCATGCGCGAAGGGGGAACGTTTCCTGCCCGCTGATCGCGTCACTACAGGGTGGAGCAAGCTTGGCAGGTTCGGCTATGCCTTAGCGTGCTTTATTTTCCGTTTTCTGAGACGACCCCTTAGAAAGCCTAGTCAAAGAGCTGTCACGAGAACACCGTTAGCTTAGCGTACGATTTTTTCCGAATTCTGCGGTTCCCCCTAGGACACAGCTTCCACATCGTGGAAGCCATCCAGGTTGTAACGCCTTTCCACATCACCGTCACGACTAAGGGCCAATAGTTCGTTTGGGCCGTTGGTGACCGCCCACAGCAGGTTTAGGTCAGGGTCAAAGGTCAGACCCGAAAGATTGCTGTCCACACCGGAAACCGCCTTAGCATCCAGTTCAACCCGATAGCCAGGCAGCCACACAGAGCGCTCCTGCCAATCGTCGGTGTGCCAGCTGGTCTTGATCCAGAAGTACAAACGATCATCAAGGTGATGGGTGCGGACTTGGAATACGGTAAGCAATACAAGGCACAGCAGTGCCCACATCCAGGCGCTTGTTTTCCGTGTTCGGCCCAGCCAGTTTTTTGCCAACAAATACATAGAAATCTCGTTAATTGGGGCTGACGCCACGAATCGTGACGATTTCAACCCGACTCAGTGCGACTCGCACAGGTGATGCACAGCAGCGTGGCCGGATCAAATTCCAGGCGGCCCGAGGCGATCAACTCGCCGCATTGGTTACACCAGCCATACTCACCCTCGTGCCAACGCTTGAGGGCCAGTTGGAGGCGGACGCGTTCATGCTGCGCCCGACTGCGGATGGCATCGTTCATTGCTTGCTGCTGGAGTGCATCCATCCTCGACAAACGCCCTACCTTGCTTTGATCCAGCTCTACCGATTGCGAGCGAGACTCAGCGTCTTCCAGCAATCGATCCAGCTCGGCAGCCCGCTGTTCCAGCAGGGTCTTGAAATGGGCAAGATCGAGGGCGTCGTCCATGGCCATTAGCGCAGCAGTAACAGCGGACTGATGGTGGTGCGGAGCATGCTGGTCGTGGTGCTACCGACCAGGAACTGCCGGATACGGGAATGGCCATAGGCCCCCATCACCAGCAGATCAATGCCATGCTCTTTCTGATAGGCGTGCAGGGTAGGCTCTATCTCACCGCTCCGGGTCTCGGCACGAACAGTGAAGCCGGCGTTGATCAGCACTTTCTGCGCCCAGTCCAGCTGTGCAGATGCTTCATCGCTTACGGGGCCAACCATGACCAGGTGGATCGGCAACCCCTTCAGCAGCGGGCTGGCTGCCAGCATCTCCACACCCTTGCGGGTAGTAGCGCCGCCATCGAATGCCAGCATCGCGCTCTTGGGCTTTTGGAAGCTGGCCGGGGTAACCAGGATTGGCCGGTGCATGATACGAATCACGCTCTCCAGCTGGCTTCCGACCTGCTGACTCAGATTGCCACTAGACTCGCCCTGGCGACCGATGACCAGCAGGCGCGTTTCGGTTTGCAGCTCTTGCAGGCTTTCCAGCAGATCGCCATGACGTTGCTTGGACTCCGGCGCGGCCACGCCATCCTTAATGGCCCGCTCTTTCGCGGCCGCAAGCATGATCCGCCCTTGCTCAAGGGCCAACTTGCCGCGCTGTTCATCCAGGGAAGCAAGCTCATCAAGCAGATGCTCGCGGCTGCCAAGGCCGATATTGCCACTCAAGTCGGCCGCAACTGGGTACTGGCGCTGATCCAACACATGCAAGAAGGTCAGCGGGGCTTCCAGGCTCAGACTGGCCCAGGCTGCGTAGTCGCACACAGCTGGAGCCGAGGTGGAACCGTCGATACAGGCAATTACTTGGGTCATCGTTGTTCTCCTTCTCAGTGGCCCATGAGTTGATCAATGGCGTCGGGTTTATCGTGAACACCAAAGCGATCCACGATAGTGGCGCTTGCTTCGTTGAGACCCAGCACTTCAACTTCGGTGCCTTCGCGGCGGAACTTGATAACCACCTTGTCCAGGGCTGCAACAGCGGTGATATCCCAGAAGTGGGCGCGATTCAGGTCGATGGTTACCTTGTTCAGGGCTTCCTTGAAGTCGAAGGCCGCGACGAACTTGTCTGCCGAGCTGAAGAACACCTGGCCGGTGACGTTATAGCTACGATGCTCGCCGGCTTCGTCCAGCAAAGAGCTGATTGCCATGTAATGGCCAACCTTGTTGGCGAAGAACATCGCGGCCAGCAGCACGCCGGCCAGCACGCCGAAGGCCAGGTTGTGGGTGGCGACCACGACCACCACGGTGACGACCATGACAATGTTGGTCGACAACGGGTGCTTCTTCAGGTTGCGCAGCGAATCCCAACTGAAGGTGCCGATGGATACCATGATCATTACGGCTACCAGAGCAGCCATTGGGATCTGCTTCAGCCAATCGCCGAGGAATACCACCATCAGCAGCAGGAATACGCCTGCTGCCAGGGACGACAGGCGAGAGCGACCGCCGGATTTCACGTTGATGATCGACTGACCAATCATCGCGCAGCCGGCCATACCGCCGATCAGACCCGAAGCAATGTTGGCCACGCCCTGGCCCTTGCACTCGCGGTTCTTGTCACTAGGGGTGTCGGTCAGGTCGTCAACAATGGTCGCGGTCATCATCGACTCCAGCAGACCGACCACGGCCAGTGCTGCCGAGTAAGGGAAGATGATGGCCAACGTCTCGAACGTCAGCGGCACGTCAGGCCAGAGAAAGATTGGCAGCGTATCCGGCAGTTGACCCATATCACCGACCGTGCGGATATCCAGCCCAACCGACATGGCAACGGCGGTCAGCACGATGATGCACACCAGCGGCGATGGGATGAGCTTGCCGATCTTCGGGACATAGGGGAACAGATAAATGATGCCGAGGCCTGCGGCTGTCATGGCGTAGACGTGCCAGGTGACATTGGTCAGCTCGGGCAGCTGAGCCATGAAGATCAGGATCGCCAGCGCATTGACGAAGCCGGTCACCACCGAGCGCGAAACGAAGCGCATCAGCGAGCCGAGCTTCAGGTAGCCAGCACCAATTTGCAACACGCCACACAGCAGCGTGGCGGCCAGCAGATATTCAAGACCATGGTTCTTGACCAGGGTCACCATCAGCAGTGCCATGGCCCCTGTCGCGGCTGAAATCATGCCTGGGCGGCCACCGACAAAGGCGATCACTACGGCGATACAGAATGAGGCGTAGAGACCAACTTTGGGGTCGACGCCCGCAATGATAGAGAAAGCGATGGCTTCAGGGATCAGCGCAAGTGCGACGACGATCCCCGCGAGCACGTCGCCACGGACGTTGGAAAACCACGTTTGTTTGAGTGTTTGTAGCATCAGAATATCCAAAGCAATGCACCGCACGCATGCCAGGAAATGGCGAGCGCGTCGATACGAATTCAAATTGTGAGGATTATTTTGCTGTGCGCTTTGGGTGTAAGAACCGGGCGTACAGCAGTACGCAGCCGCGAGCGAAACTGGCGGAGGCGAGGTGTTGCGAGGGGGCGTAGCGCTAAGGCGGCGTAGGCTGCCAGTAGAGCGTTTGGAGTACAGTCATGCTGGTGTTCCTGTAGCTCAAGGGGTATGCGGAGCCAAAAGTATACAGTGAAGCTATCGTCGATTGCGATCCGCCGCCCTGCTTTGCGAAGCCACGTCTGAAATAGGCTTAGTCGAGGAGTATCGCCATCAGGAACGAAGGAAAATAATCAAAAAATGTTAGTGGGTTAATTCCCTTATAAATCAATATCTTACAACAAACTAACTGTTAGGATCATTCAGATATAACGATGGTTGCGTCATCGCCCGCAGCTATGACGCGAAACCCTTCGTAAAAATGGGCGCCCCGTACTTTCAAATCAAAGACGTGTTGCGCCAACACGGCGTTCAGGTGTTCAGCAGCAACTATGCGTTGTATGGCGACATGAGCGAGCGGGTGATGACAATCATCGAGTCCATGGTGCCCGCCGTGGAGGTCTACAGCATTGATAAGAATAAGTTGCATACTGTGGACGCCCAAAGTTAGATGGCGTCCCCATGGACATTGATGCTTGTTCTTATAGAGATTTCACTTGCCTACCGTCGAACACATTCACTTCAGTCCGCATGACCTTTCTGTCCAAGACCGCCTGATTACCTACTCGCTGAATAGCTCCCGTGTAGTGATCGAAGGACTACCACAAATATTCTGGGAAGACGGCTTGCCCTGGAGAGAAGCCAATCTCTGGGCTATGGAGAGAGTCACCAATGGTGAGGCACTCCTTAAGACCGTTTCTAGCAACCTGAACGGGCTGTTGAACTACGCGAAGTTTTTGGAGAGTCGCGGGCTTCAGTGGTTTGAGTTTCCGTCTCGAAAGGCTGATCGATGTCTTGTTCAGTACCGTGGGGCGCTTATCAAGGCTCGTGATGCTGGTCATATCAGTCCTGCCACGGCTTCCGAGTACATGCGTAACTGCATCAGTTTCTACAGGTGGGTCAGGAGGCGTGGCCTTCTAAACCCGCTATTGCCGTTGTGGAAAGACAAGCGCTATTTCATCAAATACTTTGACCAGGTCGGCTTCGAGCGAACGCTAGCTGGCACCACCACCGATCTGGGTATTCCAAACCGAAAACGCATTGGGGTCACTTTGGAAGGTGGGCTACTTCCTGTGTCAGCGGTTGATCGAGACGCCATTCTTGATTTCGCAAAACAGAGCGCCTCACCCGAGCTTTATCTGATGTTGGCTCTAGGTTTCTTTACGGGTATGCGACTGGGAACGATCTGTGACCTTCGTATCGATACGTTGGAGCGTGCCATACATGACCCGTCTGCTGAAGGTCTGCTTCTGATATCCGTAGGGCCAGGTGCGTCCCCGCCCGTGCATACCAAATTTGCAGTAACTGGCCAGGTATGGATTCCCGAAGCTTTGTGTTCAGAAGTCTTGGAGTATGCCAAGGGTCTTCGCAGGTTGACTCGCGAGGCATCTGCTGCTGGCGAGCATCAAGACTTAGTGTTCTTGACACGTTTCGGAAACCCTTTCGGACGTCGCAACAGTGATCAGTCTTCGGCCATAAACGTTGAGATGTCATCGCTTAGAAAACTAGGCATCGCGTCGGGCATCAAAGCGCTCAGGAAGTTTCGCTTCCACCAATCCCGATGCACCTTTGGAACTGAGTTAGCTAGGCTGGCTTTAGCAAATTGCACTGATGTGGCGATAGTGATTGCGACTGTCAGCAATGCATTGCTTCACGGTCGAAATTCGGAGGCTACCACCTTCAAATACATCAAATTTGTGCAAGCTGCGCCCGCTAAGCAGGCCATTGCGAACAGCTTCATGACTGCGTTTATAGGGATTGCGTCGATGCAGGGAGCAAGCAATGAATAATCTGACGTTTTCAGACCTAACGTTTCCAATGCTTGAGTACGCGAAAAATGAGACGCCCTGGGATCTAGCACCACTTTTATACAGCGGTGGTGCTAAGGCAAAAGTGAAGACTGTACGCAGTGAAATCACATCAGGTGCTTTGAGTGATCCTTTGCTGGAGCGGGTAGAGCTTGTGAAGGGGCTCCATGACTGTTTGACCGACGACCTTGTCGGCGGGGGGAGCCGCTTTTCGGCAAATAACAAGATTGGTGCGTTGAGGAAGTTTTTTCAGTGGGTGGATCAGTGCGAGCGTCCGTTGAGCATTGATACGGTCGCGGAGGAATACCTGGGGTGGGCTGAACATCTTCTACAGCGTCATCGCGTGGAAGGATATCTAACTGCCGGATCATTATACGACGCGGCAAGTTTAACCGCGACGATGCTCGACCGAGTTCTAGGCCGAAGCTCGACGCTTCTGTACAGCACCCGAATTCGCAAGCCTAGAGGCAACGGAAAGGCCAGTAATGGGGGCGCTGATAAGCAAAGTTTAGAAGAGAGCTTTTCATTCGGGCAGTTCATTGCCGACGTCTGTACGTCCCTTACCTATGAGGCTGTGACGGGGCCACTTCCCATCCACGTGGAGTTGCGGTCGGGTTCGACGCTACCTATCTGGTGCGGCCTGCGCGATACAGAGAGGGAAGCGTCACGACGGATTCGACCTCAAACCAAATTCCAGATTGCGGCCATCCTTAGAAACCGCGAACTTCGGAACGCTGACGTTTCAATCGAGACTCGATACCCGGCAGTGAATCTGCGAATCGAAGCCGAGCTGCTCATGTTCATCGCACAAACCGGCATGAATTTGTCGCAGGCGCATCAGCTTCGTATCGACCAATACCATTACACGAGTCATTTTGATGGTTACCAAGTGAGGTCTTACAAAAATCGCCGTCAGGGTGAAGTGCTGTTTGACGTTTTCTCAAGCTACAAGCAGTGGTTCGAACGCTACATTGAGTGGCGTAACACGTGGTTTCCAGACGATCTAGAGGGACTTCTTTTCCCTCTCGTCCGCCCTGGGGGACGTCTCGTTTTAGAAGCTCCTCAGTTCACGGCTATCGCGCGCGCCTGCACCGATTCCAGTGTTCGATTCGTTCGACCCCGTAAGCTCCGGGGTGCGCGTATTAATTGGCTGCTACGTGAGTCGCAACGGCCGGAACTGGTGGCGGAAATCGCACAGCATACCGCTGAAACTTTGATTCGTGTGTACGCCGAGCCCAATCCGCAAATTGCGATGATTGAAATCACTCGATTTCACCGGCAAGCAGATCCCGTCGTTTGCTCACCTGCTCCAGGTACTTGTGTGGCGCCGATACCAGAATCGGTCGTGGATGCTCCGACTAATGCTCCTGATCCCGATTGTATCAACGCTGCGGGTTGCCTTTTCTGTGTCAATCATCGGGATATTGAAAGCGAGGATCACGTCTGGTCTCTGAGTAGTTTGCGAGTGCTCAAGAGCTTGGAGCTAGTTAGATATCGCCCAGCTTGCACGGATAGATCTGACGAGACTGACCATCCAGCGATGCTTGCGGTCGAGCGTCTGAGCGCGAAGTTACGGTTCTTTCAAGAGAGTAGCGAGGTACGTCGGCTTTGGGTGGAAGAGGCATTCGCACGCATAGCTGAGGAAGACTATCACCCAGCTTGGGATGGATTTATTCGGCTTGCGGAAGTTACAGCGGGGGCTTCCCTATGAATATGCTCACGACGTTGGGGCTTTCTATCGAGTCGCCTCTCGCCGTTCCTGGGGCATCGAATTACCGTCCAGAGAGCTGGCCTCCGCCACCTGATTGGCCGGTCGTAATTGATGCACAGGGCAAAGTAATAAGCCGTTGGGGCGATCCAATTTGGAGGCTTGATCCATGGGCCAAGAAGGCACTGACGCTGAATTTTGGTGATGGGCCAGTTAAAAAATCAGCGGCGCCAATTAGCTCAAAGAACGCAAATTTACTTCGAATCATCACTGGCTGGTGGCTATACGGGCCGTATGGCGCTCGTGGCTACAGATCCCTTAAAACGCGTTTCGATCAGATGCGGCGGCTGTTTGTTCTTTGCGAAGAGGCAGGAATACTTGCCAGCGAATTAAGCCACTTTCCACGCGTATGCGAACGGATCCCTGCCTTTCTTCATACCTCAAGAAAAACCGAGTTTCTGTCGTTAATGCATGAGCTTTACGCGTCCCGTAGTGCCGTAGGATTTACGTTGCTGGATTCAGGCTCCCTAACCCGTCTGGCTGCGCTTTTTCCAACTCACCATACAGCTCAAACACCTTACATTCCTCCACGTATTTGGCGCTATCAAGTTACTAGGCTGCGAGAGTGCCTTGATGATTTCCTATCCCATCGAGAACAGGTTGAAGCTTGTTACCGGTTCTGCTTCGCGGCTTACGAACATAACCAGAGGGTTTCGGAGAGAACAGCGTGCGTAAACGCCCCGCCTTTTTGCGGCCATAAGATGCAATTATCAGGCGCTAAAACGGGGCTTCGTTTTCTTGGCGCGTTTGCGGAAACCGCGAAACGCTTCGGCGTCTTTGAGCTACTTGAACGTTGGGTAGGGCGCAGTGGTGACTTGCAAGTAAGAGCGCTGACTAGCTATCTGAAACTGGTCAATGGCGCGGGATTGGCTTACATCCTTAACTTCAGTCTCATGCGGGTTGAGGAAGCATGGAATCTTCGAGCCGGGTGCCTTGACATCGAGCACGACAAGAGTTTCGGCGACATTTTTTTGTTACGTGGGCAGACGACAAAAACGCTCTCTGATAGGGACGCCGTTTGGGTCACATCCCCATCTGTGGCGGTCGCCGTGAAGGCGATGGAGGTTATTTCTCTATTTCGCTCACTCCACGCACCTCACGAAGCCGCGAGAGTTCTCGCCGGGCGTTACTTGACCGATTTTTCTTACGAGCCCTGGAGTTCGTTGCGCAATAAAGGTAATCACTCACTGAGGCCGAGCATCCAGTCATATTCCGACCTTTTGGGGGAGTATGGGAAGCTCTTTGACTTAGAACGTTTGCGTATCACGCCTGAGGATTTGAAATTGGCCCGGCTAGCTACCCCTTCATTGCCGGAGGAGTATCAAGTGGGCGATGTATGGCCGTTGGCTTGGCATCAGTTGCGTAGAACTGGGGCAGTGAACATGCAAGCTTCCGGGCTCGTAAGTGATGCTTCGCTTCAGTACCAGCTCAAGCACGTCACACGAGCGATGAGCCTTTACTACGGACAAAATCACTCGCGGGTGCGTCTAGAGGAGAAGGCTCACACTCTGTACGTTCGCACAATGTACGAGACGCTTGGAAGAGAATTACAGCAGCTTACGAGTGAGCGTTTTGTCAGTCCCCATGGAGACAAACGAAAGGCTGAGATCGTTCGGCTGATTTCGCCAGAGGATGCGAAGAAGATGATTGGTTTGGCAAAGAAAGGCGCGGTCGCCTGTCGCCCGATAATTCTTGGCGTTTGTTCGAGTCGCGAGCCTTGTCCGTACGGCGGAATTGACAACATTGCCCGTTGCGGGGGTGGTGATTCAGTGGATGCAAAACCTTGCCCTGATGTGTTGTATGACTCAGAACGATTGGGTGCGGTAGATGATTTTGAACATGTACTCAAAGAGCGGCTTGCTACTGCTCAGGGAGGGAGTCCGCTAATGGAATCGTTGATGGCTCAAAAGCGAAGCGTAGAGAGCTTTCGCCGTGTCGTAGGAAGCGCAAATGGACGTTGAACTCCCTGCTCGCCGAAGCGCGGCTGATCAATATCGTGATGCTTTTGAGCGTCTGAAACTCAATAAGCCACAGCTTCTACCAAAGGGGACACCGGTCACTCAGAACAACGTGGCCAAAGAGGCCGGGAGCGATCCGTCAGCGCTTAAGAAATCTCGTTTCCCGAGTCTCATCGCAGAGATAAAAACCTACGTGGAACAACATGCGGAGAAGCGACCTCCTTCGTTGAACCAGGTAAATCATCTTGCCCGTCAGAAAAGCCGCGCCTTGCGGGATCGGATTGAGCAGGTTGCTCGACAGCGCGACCAGCTAGCAAGTTTACTGAGCGAGGCGGATGCGAAAATCATAGAGCTGTATGACCGTATTGCTGAGCTTGAGCGACAGTTACCTGCGTCCAACATACTATCGTTGGATCCACGCGGGCCCAGAAAGCTTTGAGATAACAGCGCGTGTGCAGCTAGTCGCCTGGTGTAGGCGACTGCCTATTCCGACCACTCTGCTGCTCAACCTTGATGCTGCGAGCCGGAAAGAGAAGAGCGCTCTGCTAGATTGAGGCATCTCAGCCGGCAGCTCCGGGCTAGATGCTTCCTGCCTAGTGGCTGCGATCCGCTGATGGAAACAGGCAGCTATCGGTCAAAATCAGATACTCCCCCCTTAAACCATCACATACGATCACCACTGAAACGAAAACACCTCTGATAGCTCCCACATCGCACCACACCTGCGACGATCCACCAGCCTCTATCTGCGCACTTCTAATTCTGAAGGAGAGCTTTCCTACGGCCAAAATTAGTATTAAGGTAACGTAAACTACATAATAAGTAGAATTCACTACATGAAAAACTGGTTGATTTTGATTCTCGGTCTGCCGACCGCCAATGCCACCGAACGCATGCGAGCTTGGCGCGCTTTGAAAGCCAGCGGCGCGGCAGTCATACGCGATGGCGCCTACTTATTGCCGTATAGCGGTGTCTGTCGTGAAGTGCTTGCGTCTGTCGAACGTGACATTCTGGCGATCAACGGCACCGCCTATGTCCTGCCTGTCGTCGACCCTGACGGTGAACGCTTTATCGAGTTGTTCGACCGTAGCGATGACTACGGCAAGCTTGGTGTAGAGATCGAAGAATGCCGTGGACAGTTGAATGCTGAAAATGCGCTGGCGACGACCAAGCAAATTCGTAAGCTGCGCAAAGCCTACGATCAGATAGCCAACATCGATTACTTTCCAGGTAAGCCGAAGCAGCAGATTGATTCGGCTTTGCAGGAGTTGGAGACGGCAGTCAGCAGAGCCCTGTCTCCGGATGAGCCGCACAGCAGTAACCAACCAATAACGGCACTCAATCTTGGCGAATATCAGGGGCGTATCTGGGCAACACGCAAGCGTCCTTGGGTCGACCGCCTGGCATGTGCCTGGCTGATTCGTCGCTTCATTGACCCGAAAGCTCAGATTCTCTGGTTGAACACTCCACAGGACTGTCCGGTAGATGCGTTGGGTTTTGACTTCGATGACGCCGCCTTCAGCCATGTCGGTAACCGCGTCACCTTCGAAACCCTTCAGGCCAGTTTTCAAATCCAAAAACCAGGTCTGGGGCGCATTGCTGCCCTGGTGCATTACCTCGATGTCGGCGGTATTCAGCCGGTGGAGGCTGCTGGCATTGAGCGGGTGCTGGCAGGGCTGCGCGAAACCATTACCGACGACGATGATTTGCTGGCTGCTGCGAGCGCTATTTTCGACGGCCTGCTCGCCGGGTTCGTGAAAGAGGAGCAACCCAATGAGTAAGGTATTGGCACCAGTGATTGAAGAAGAGCTGTCGAGACCGGAAGCAATCAGTTTGCGTGAGGCGTTCTGGTTCTGGTTGAAGCTCGGCTTCATCAGCTTCGGCGGGCCTGCGGGTCAGATCTCGATCATGCACCAGGAATTGGTGGAGCGCCGGCGTTGGATATCCGAGCGCAGGTTTCTGCATGCCCTCAATTACTGCATGTTGTTGCCTGGGCCAGAGGCGCAGCAGTTGGCCACCTATATTGGCTGGCTGATGCATCGAACGTGGGGAGGCGTTATCGCGGGTGCGCTGTTTGTGCTGCCCTCTCTATTTATCCTGATCGCGCTGTCATGGATGTACATCGCCTTCGGCGAAGTGCCTGTGGTGGCAGGGCTCTTCTATGGCATCAAGCCTGCCGTGACCGCCATCGTCGTGCAGGCGGCACATAGAATCGGCTCTCGGGCTTTGAAGAACAATTGGCTATGGGCGATAGCGGCGGCTTCATTCACCGCAATCTTCGCATTCAATGTTCCGTTCCCGTTGATCGTTCTGGGTGCTGCATTAATCGGTTATGTCGGTGGACGCTTGGCACCCGAGAAATTCAGAGCCGGGGGCCATAGCGCCGCCAAGAAATCCTTTGGCCCGGCCTTAATCGATGATGACACTCCGTCCCCGGAGCATGCCCGGTTCAGTTGGTTGAAGTTGGCATGGCTTGCACTGATAGGTGCCGTGCTATGGGCATTGCCGATGGGGATTTTGACCGCATTATTTGGCTGGGAAGGCACCTTGACCCAGATGGGCTGGTTCTTTACCAAGGCGGCGCTTTTGACGTTTGGCGGGGCCTACGCGGTGCTGCCGTATGTGTATCAAGGCGCAGTCGGTCACTATGGCTGGCTGACCCCGACACAGATGATCGACGGGCTTGCGCTAGGGGAAACCACGCCAGGGCCACTGATCATGGTGGTGGCCTTCGTCGGCTTCGTCGGGGCCTATGTATCGCAAGTGTTCGGGGCTGATCAGGTGTTTTTGGCCGGAGCCGTCGCCGCCGCACTGGTAACCTGGTTCACCTTCTTGCCTTCATTTTTGTTCATCCTCGCGGGTGGCCCGCTGGTGGAGTCGACTCATAACGAACTCAAGTTCACCGCACCGCTGACTGCCATCACCGCCGCCGTAGTTGGGGTGATCCTCAATCTGGCGTGTTTCTTCGGCTATCACGTGCTTTGGCCGAGAGGCTTCAGCGGAAGCCTCGACTGGCCCTCTGCACTGATCGCCATTGCAGCGGCGATTGCCTTGTTCCGCTTCAAGCGAGGCGTCATCCAGGTGCTGATGGCCTGCGCGCTCGTCGGTTTGGCAGCGCATCTGCTGCGCTAGATCGCACGAGTGGATTAACAGTCTTGGCGAGCACTGGGCTCGCCAGATCACCCAGCCTACCGAGCTAGGCAGGAGGTGTTTCATGAGGTGGATTACCCGTGAACGACCCAAGATCGACCGCATCGCCTGTCCCTGGCTGATCGTTCGCTTCATCGATCCGCAGCCCGAGTTTTTTATACGTGCGCAGTGGTGACGTGCTGCGTTTAGCGGCGGAGAAAGACGCTGCACCTTACGACATTCCCGGCGTAGAACTGACACATGAGGGCGAGCTGTGCAGCTTCGATGCGTTTCTGAAAAAGTACAAGCTCAACGAGCCCGCTTTACAGCAATTAGCCAAAATTGTTCGGGGAGCAGATACGTCTCGCCTGGAGCTAACACCGCAGTCGGCTGGGCTGTACGCAATATCACTTGGACTGTCGAAGCGTTTTTCAGACGACCACGAGATGCTGTCACACGGTCTGGTCATGTACGACGCGCTCTATGCCTGGTGCAAGGAATGCCAAGGCGAATCGCATAACTGGCCTCCTCAGATGTAAAGAGACCAATTCACACTGAAGCCCAGCCTAGCGCTGGGCTTTATTCATTTAGTGGCAGTGGTAGTCGTTCGTTTTATGGTTGCGATGGCAACCTTTTGAGTCAGTACCGCCGCTGTGCGCGAAGGCAGCAACGGACGTAATGGAAAGTAAAGCGGCGATTAAGATGGCGGACAGTTTCATCAGGGCTTGCTCCTTGCTCATGTTTTTATATCCGTGAGATGTCTCACGCTCCGCAGCGTATGGCTAATTGCCTTCACTGAGCAAGCATTTCCCGACTGTTTCCCAGGCTTTCGATGAAAGGCTCATCGCCTATTTCTT
>NZ_JABULD010000553.1:0-4787 GCF_014060985.1 Pseudomonas sp. MD195_PC81_125 | reverse complement strand
CATCAGTTAGAAATTGGTCGGCTGTCAGGCCGCCATCGCTGGCAAGCCAGCTCCCACAGTGGGATCGGGTGTTTTCAGTCAGAAATTGGTCGGCTGTCAGGCCGCCATCGCCAGCAGGCTGGCTCCCACAACTTTATTCGTGCACACCCCATGCGGCGAAGCGCCCCACTCAACACGATGAGCGTTAGCTCGAGTACCGCTCTTGATCTGAGGGCCCGTCGGCAGGCTGAGTGGAGGGATTTATCCGGGGTGGGAGCGCAGCGACCGTTTGGCGCAGCCAAACACAGCGAGAGGAGGTGCAGCGAAGCAAACCGTAGGCGCTGCCCCCGGATGAATCCCGTAGCGAAGGAACCCGAGCCTAAGCGAGGGCCGAACGTCAGGGTAAAGCCCTTTGGTTACTTTGGGGCGTTTGCCAAAGTGACCCGCCGTAAGGGCGGAACCGTAATAAGCATCACCCGCAGAAACGGATCTACACCCAGAACCCCAAGAACATGGTCGGCCCAAAGGCCGCCAAGACAAAAAAAAAGGGCAACCGAAGTCGCCCAAAATGCCTTGCGTGCTCATCAAACCCGAAAAGACCTACTTCTTGCGCTTATGCGCGTCCTTCCAGATAAAAAAATCCAAACCCTGCAAAAAAACAGAACCATGAGACCTACGGTCAGAACCCCGGCAAACACCACGTTATCGAAAAACATGACTGTGGCCTCCTGGCCCCTGCTTTGCTGCGATGGAGCTAAGTTAACCAATCGCGCAGGCGCAGAAATTGACCAGGATCAAGTCCGGTCAACACAGAGGATAAAGGCGGGAAAATAACTGACCTGCATCAAAGGATGCAGGGGGAGATCAACGCTTTTTCGGTTTTCTTTTTCGGCTTTTTCTGGGTTTTTCCCAACGGCATGGCCTGCTCGAAGGCCTTGCGCACTTCGTTCAGCCGCTTTTTCGTTGAGATCATGCACACGCTTGGCGCGTTTCAGTGCCGAGGTCGATCAGTTTTTTCATCTTGGCTCATGGCGTTCAGCGCATCACTTGGAAGAAAACACAACTGCCGCATCAGCGGCAGGCTGCGCCAATCATGCAGCCTGACACCGGCACCCGACAACAATTCGTGTAAATCGGCGGACTCAGATCTCGATATCGACCCACAAGCCCTGGCGCGGCTGATCTTCCATCAGCGGCACCACCGGCACAGTGTTGTCGGCATTGAGCTCGGTGCCCGGCACGGCGAGGTGTTCTTCCGGGTCTTCGTCGGCTTCGCGACGGCGCCGATCGCGTTCCTGTTGACGGCGCTGTTCTTCCCGCGCCAGCAGACGATCCTCTTCCGGGTCACGCTTTTGCAGGTCGATCGTGCTTTCGTTGGAGCTTTCATGCACCGGCACCACCGGAGGAATGTCCGGCCGCTGGCGAATCGGATCCTGCTGGGAAGTGATCGGCACAGCGCTCAGGGGGAGCATCGGTGGCAGCATATAAAGGGTCTCCTGTCAGCAGGCTATCGGCTGCGGCAAAGGCGCCTTGAGCCACTGGTCGCAAACTTGTGACCGGGTTGGCACTGCAGGAGCTGCCGAAGGCTGCGATCTTTTAATGGGACAACGTAGAACTCAGGTGTTTCCGTAGATCAAAAGATCGCACCTGCGGCAGCTCCTACCCAGTAATCTTTGGCCCTGAAGCCTGCATTCCGTTAAGATAGCCCGCTTTTTCAAGGTGGGAGTCAGGCAGCATGGCGCAGCAGTATCAACCGGGGCAACGCTGGATCAGTGACAGCGAAGCAGAGCTTGGTTTAGGCACCGTTCTGGCACAGGACGGCCGCTTGTTGACCGTGCTCTACCCGGCCACTGGCGAAACCCGCCAGTACGCGCTACGGAATGCGCCCCTCACCCGCGTTCGGTTCTCGCCGGGTGACACCATTACTCACTTCGAAGGCTGGAAGATGACCGTGCGCGAAGTCGACGATGTCGACGGGCTGATGGTCTATCACGGTCTCAACGGGCAGAACGAAGCCGTCACCCTGCCGGAAACCCAGCTGTCGAACTTCATTCAGTTCCGTCTGGCCAGCGACCGTCTGTTCGCCGGACAGATCGACCCGCTGCCATGGTTCTCCCTGCGCTACAACACCCTGGAACACACCAGCCGCCAATTGCAGTCCTCGCTCTGGGGCCTGGGCGGCGTGCGTGCGCAACCGATCGCGCACCAGTTGCACATCGCCCGTGAAGTCGCCGACCGCATCGCGCCGCGGGTTCTGCTGGCAGACGAAGTGGGTCTGGGGAAAACCATCGAAGCCGGCCTGGTGATCCATCGCCAACTGCTCTCGGGCCGCGCCAATCGCGTGCTAATTCTGGTGCCGGAAAACCTGCAGCACCAGTGGCTGGTGGAAATGCGCCGCCGCTTCAACCTGCAGGTTGCGCTGTTCGACGAAGAACGCTTCATTGAAAGCGATGCCACCAACCCGTTCGAAGACACCCAGCTGGCACTGGTTGCGCTGGAATGGCTGGTCGAAGACGAGAAGGCGCAGGATGCCCTGTTCGCCGCCGGCTGGGACCTGATGGTGGTCGACGAAGCCCATCACCTGGTGTGGCACGAAGACAAGGTCAGCCCGGAATACGCGCTGGTCGAGCAACTGGCGGAGGTGATTCCCGGCGTACTGCTGCTCACCGCGACCCCGGAACAGCTCGGTCAGGACAGCCACTTTGCCCGTCTGCGCCTGCTCGACCCGAACCGTTTCCACGACCTGGCCGCCTTCCGCGCCGAGAGCGAGAACTATCGCCCGGTGGCCGAAGCCGTGCAGGAGCTGCTCGACAAGGGACGCCTGTCGCCCGAAGCGCACAAGACCATCCACGGTTTCCTCGGCAACGAAGGCGAGGCCCTGCTGACCGCGGTCAACGATGGCGACAGCGAAGCCAGCGCCCGTCTGGTGCGTGAGCTGCTCGACCGCCACGGCACCGGCCGCGTACTGTTCCGTAACACCCGCGCCGCCGTGCAGGGTTTCCCCGAGCGTAAACTGCACCCTTACCCGCTGCCATGCCCGGACGAATACCTCGAACTGCCGCTGGGCGATCACGCCGAGCTGTACCCGGAAGTCAGCTTCCAGGCCCAGCCGGACGCCAGCGAAGAAGAGCGCTGGTGGAAATTCGACCCGCGCGTCGAGTGGCTGATCGATCAGCTGAAAATGCTCAAGCGCACCAAAGTGCTGGTGATCTGCGCCCACGCCGAAACCGCGATGGACCTGGAAGACGCCCTGCGCGTGCGTTCCGGCATCCCGGCCACGGTGTTCCATGAAGGCATGAACATCCTTGAGCGTGACCGCGCCTCCGCCTACTTCGCCGACGAAGAGTTCGGCGCGCAAGTACTGATCTGCTCGGAAATCGGCAGTGAGGGTCGCAACTTCCAGTTCGCTCATCACCTGGTGCTGTTCGATCTGCCATCGCACCCGGACCTGCTCGAGCAGCGCATCGGTCGTCTCGACCGGATCGGCCAGAAGCACATCATCGAACTGCACGTGCCGTACCTGGAAACCAGCCCGCAAGAGCGCCTGTTCCAGTGGTACCACGAAGCATTGAACGCGTTCCTCAACACCTGCCCGACCGGCAACGCCTTGCAGCATCAGTTCGGCCCGCGCCTGCTGCCGCTGCTCGAAGAAGCCGATGACGGCGAGTGGCAAGCACTGATCGACGAGGCCCGCACCGAGCGCGAGCGTCTGGAACAAGAGCTGCACACCGGTCGCGACCGTCTGCTGGAACTCAACTCCGGCGGCGCTGGCGAAGGGGATGCGCTGGTCGAGGCGATCCTTGAACAGGACGACCAGTTCGCCCTGCCGATCTACATGGAAACCCTGTTCGACGCGTTCGGCATCGACAGCGAAGACCACTCGGAAAACGCCCTGATCCTCAAGCCGAGCGAGAAGATGCTCGACGCCAGCTTCCCGCTGGGCGACGACGAAGGTGTGACCATCACCTACGACCGCAACCAGGCGCTGTCGCGCGAAGACATGCAGTTCATCACCTGGGAACACCCGATGGTGCAGGGCGGCATGGACCTGGTGCTGTCCGGTTCGATGGGCAACACCGCCGTCGCGCTGATCAAGAACAAGGCACTGAAACCGGGCACCGTGCTGCTGGAACTGCTCTATGTCAGCGAAGTGGTTGCCCCGCGTTCGCTGCAACTGGGCCGTTACCTGCCGCCGGCCGCCTTGCGCTGCCTGCTCGACGCCAACGGCAACGACCTGTCACCACGGGTCTCGTTCGCAACCCTCAACGATCAACTGGAAAGCGTACCTCGCGCCAGCGCCAACAAGTTCATCCAGGCCCAGCGCGATCAACTGACGCCACGGATCAACGCGGGTGAAGACAAGATCACCCCGCGTCACGCCGAGCGCGTGGCCGAGGCCCGGCGTCGTCTGGCCGCCGATACCGACGAAGAACTGGCGCGCCTGACCGCATTGCAAGCGGTCAACCCGACCGTGCGCGACAGCGAACTCGATGCGTTGCGCCAGCAGCGTGAACAGGGTCTGGCGATGCTGGATAAAGCGGCGCTGCGTCTGGAAGCGATTCGGGTACTGGTGGCGGGTTAAACCACCCTGCCCCACCGCTGTAAATGAAAAGGCCCGCAGTGATGCGGGCCTTTTTGTTTGTCTGGTATTTATCAGCTGATGCTGATGGCCCCATCGCTGGCAAGCCAGCTCCCACAGGGTTTGGAGTGTTTACAAATTATGCGTGTGACTCGGTCACTGTGGGAGCTGGCTTGCCAGCGATAGCAATCATGCAGTCGCCACAGAAACATCAGGCTCAACCACTGCC
>NZ_JABULD010000112.1:0-10219 GCF_014060985.1 Pseudomonas sp. MD195_PC81_125 | reverse complement strand
TTTTAGACGCAAGATCAAAAGATCGCAGGCCTGCGGCAGCTCCTACAGGGGGCGGTGTCAGTTATTTACCGAGCTTCACCCGCGTCCAGCCGCGGGTCATGATCCGCTGCGTGGCAATCGGCTGATCCGGCACCGCGTACAACGTCGCCATTACCGCCTGCGACGGGTACGAACCCGGGTCGTTGCGGATCGCTTCGTCAACCAGTGGCGTCGCCGCCGAGTTGGCGTTGCTGTAGCCGTTGCTGTTGGTGATTTCGGCAATGATGTCCGGGCGCATCAGGAAGTTCATGAACAGGTAGGCGTTATCGACGTTGGCGGCATCGCGCGGGATCGCGACCATGTCGTAGAAACTGCCGGCGCCTTCCTTGGGAATGCTGTAATCGATCTGCACCTTGTTGCCGGCTTCCACCGCGCGGGCTTTGGCCTGCAGCACGTCTCCGGAGTAACCGACCGCCACGCAGATGTTGCCGTTGGCCAGGTCCGAGATGTACTTCGAGGAATGGAAGTACGCCACGTACGGGCGGATCTTCATGAACAGCGCTTCGGCTTCGAGGATGTGCGCCTTGTCCTTGTCGTTCACCGGGTAGCCCAGGTAGTGCAGGGCGGTCGGGATCATTTCGGTCGGCGAGTCGAGGAAGCTGATACCGCAGGCTTTCAGCTTCTCGGCGTTTTCCGGCTTGAACAGCAGGTCCCAGGAGTTGGTCGGGGCGTTGGCGCCGAGCACTTCCTTGACCTTGTCGGGGCTATAGCCGATGCCGATCGAGCCCCACATGTACGGGAACGCGTGAGCGTTGCCCGGATCACTGGCGGAGGCGTTTTTCAGCAGCACCGGGTTGAGATTCTTCCAGTTCGACAGCTTCGATTTGTCGAGCGGCTGATAGACCCCGGCCTTGATCTGCTTGGCCAGAAAGCTGTTGGACGGCACGACGATGTCATAGCCGGATTTGCCCGCCAGCAAACGCGCCTCAAGGGTTTCGTTGCTGTCGAACACGTCGTAGGTCACCTGGATACCGGTCTCGTCTTCGAACTTCTTGACGGTGTCCGGCGCGATGTAATCGGACCAGTTGTAAACACGCAGCACCTTGTCGTTGGCCTGGACGCCCGTGGCGATTGCGCCCATTAAGGACAGTGTCAGCAGAGTCCTGCCAAACATTTTCATCGGTGAAACTCCATTCTTCTTATTCAAAAACACACATCTGAAACTTGATCGACAAGCGCCTTTCTGTAGGAGCTGTCGAGTGAAACGAGGCTGCGATCTTTTGATCTTAAAAAACAAAGTCAAAAGATCGCAGCGTGCCGCAGCTCCTACAGGTCAAGCCGTGGTGGCGGCGCGTTGCGGCTGCTGCCACGCCTCATTCGCCGTTTGATCCATCGCTTCCTGAATCGCCTTCTTGCGGCTGGCTTCTGCCTTGCGGCCGAAGTACCAGACCAGGAAAGTCACCAGCGACACCGCCAGCAGAATCAGGCTGGCCACGGCGTTGATCTCAGGCTTCACGCCCAGACGCACCGCCGAGAACACTTCCATCGGCAGGGTGGTCGAACCCGGCCCGGAAACGAAGCTCGCCAGCACCAGATCGTCCAGCGACAGGGCGAACGACATCATGCCGCCCGCCGCCAGCGATGGCGCGATCATCGGAATGGTGATCAGGAAAAACACCTTGAACGGCTTGGCCCCCAGATCCATCGCGGCTTCTTCAATCGACAGATCCAGCTCCCGCAGGCGGGCGGAGACTACCACCGCCACATAGGCTGCACAAAACGTCGTGTGAGCGATCCAGATGGTGACGATGCCACGTTCCTGCGGCCAGCCGATCAATTGCGCCATCGCCACGAACAGCAGCAACAGCGACAGACCGGTGATCACCTCAGGCATCACCAGCGGCGCCGTCACCAGACCGCCGAACAGCGTACGACCCTTGAAGCGCGTCACCCGCGTCAGGACGAAGGCGGCGAGGGTGCCCAACGCCACCGCAGCAATCGCGGTGTAACAGGCGATTTCCAGCGAGCGCACCACCGAACCCATCAGTTGCGTATTGTCCAGCAGGCCGACGTACCACTTCACCGACCAGCCGCCCCACACCGTCACCAGTTTCGAGGCGTTGAACGAGTAGATCACCAGAATCAGCATCGGCAGATAGATGAACATCAGGCCGAAGATCAACATGAACTTGGAAAAACCGAAGCGTTTCATCCCCGTGCCTCCATCTCTTTGGCCTGGCTGCGGTTGAACAGCAGAATCGGCACAATCAGGATCAACAGCATCACCACTGCCAGTGCGGATGCCACCGGCCAGTCGCGGTTATTGAAGAACTCTTGCCACAGCACGCGACCGATCATCAGCGTCTCCGGGCCACCCAGCAGTTCCGGAATCACGAACTCGCCGACCACCGGAATGAACACCAGCATGCAACCGGCGATGATGCCGTTCTTGGCCAGCGGCACGGTGATTTTCCAGAAGTTGTTGAAGTTGCTCGAACCCAGGTCCGACGCGGCTTCCAACAGGCTGCCATCGTGCTTGACCAGGTTGGCGTACAGCGGCAGCACCATGAATGGCAGATACGCGTAGACCACGCCGATATACACCGCGGTGTTGGTGTTGAGGATCTCGATCGGGTGATCGGTCAGCCCTGTCCACATCAGAAACGCGTTGAGCAGACCGTTGTTGCTGAGGATGCCCATCCACGCGTAAACGCGGATCAGGATCGCGGTCCAGGTCGGCATCATGATTAACAGCAGCAGGACGTTTTGCGCTTCCTTGCTCGCTTTGGTGATCGCATAGGCCATCGGGAAACCGATCACCAGGCACATCATCGTGCTCAGCGCCGCGACCTTCAGCGAACCGAGGTAGGCCGACAGGTACAACTCGTCTTCGCCGAGCATGGTGTAGTTGCCGATGTTCAGCATCAGCTGGAATTTCTGTTCGGCGTAGGTGTAGATCTCCGAGTACGGCGGGATCGACAGCGCGGCTTCCGAGAAGCTGATCTTCATCACCAGGAAAAACGGCAACATGAAGAACAGGAACAGCCAGATGAACGGGATGCCGATGACGAACTTTCGCCCGCTGGGCACCAGGCGCAGGCATTGCTGATTGAAGGTTCTCATGAGCGCAGCACCACGCCGCTGTCGTCTTCCCACCACACGTAGACCTTGTCGTCCCAGGTCGGACGCGCGCCACGACGTTCGGCGTTGGCCATGAACGACTGGACGATCTTGCCGCCCGGCAGCTCGACGTAGAACACCGAGTGGCCGCCGAGGTAGGCGATGTCATGCACCTTGCCTTCCGACCAGTTGTAGCGGGTCTCTGGCTTGAGGGTTGCTGACGAGCATTTTTTTCCGGGCGGATCGCGTAGGTGATCGACTTGTCCTGCACCGAGGTACTGACGCCGTGACCGACGTAGATCTTCTGCTGCAAGTCCGGGCTGTGGATGATCGCGTGACCTTCAAGGTCTTCCACCACGGTGCCGTCGAAGGCGTTCACGTTGCCGATGAATTCGCAGACCATGCGGCTGACCGGCGCTTCATAGATATCGACCGGGCTGCCGATCTGGGCGATCCAGCCCAGGTGCATGATCGCGATGCGCTCGGCCATGGTCATGGCCTCTTCCTGGTCGTGGGTCACCATCACGCAGGTCACGCCGACGCGCTCGATGATTTCCACCAGTTCCAGCTGCATCTGCGAGCGCAGTTTTTTATCCAGTGCGCCCATCGGTTCGTCGAGCAGCAACAGCTTCGGACGTTTCGCCAAAGAGCGGGCGAGGGCAACGCGCTGGCGTTGACCGCCGGACAACTGATGGGGTTTTGCGTTTGGCGTATTGGGTCATGTGCACCAGGCGCAGCATCTCTTCGACGCGGGCGTCGATTTCGCTGGCCGGCAAACGGTCCTGCTTGAGGCCGAAGGCAATGTTCTGTGCCACGGTCATGTGCGGGAACAGCGCGTAGGACTGGAACATCATGTTGATCGGCCGCTCGTAGGGCGGCATGTCAGTGATGTCTACACCGTCGAGCAGAATCCGCCCTTCAGTCGGGCGCTCGAAACCGGCGAGCATGCGCAGCAGGGTCGATTTGCCCGAACCGGAGCCACCGAGCAGGGCGAAGATTTCCCCCTGATGGATCTCCAGGGACACATCGTCCACGGCCGTGGTTTCGTCGAACTTCTTGGTGACACGATCGACTTTCACCAGAACCTTTTTCGGTTGCTGGTGGCCTTCAAGTGCCTTCCGGTAAGTGCTGGAGGCGTTTGCCATGTGAAACTCCCAACAGGTTTCGTTCGCTCGGCCAACGTGGCCGGGCTTAAGTGGATTGCAAGCCAGGGAAAACTGTCCTCGCCACACATGGCCTCTGTAGGAGCTGCCGAAGGCTGCGATCTTTTTGATCCTGATTCTGAAAAAACAAAAATCAAAAAGAATCGCAGCCTTCGGCAGCTCCTACAGGAGGTCGCATTGGCTGCGGGTTACCCTGACCTGGTCGGCGCCGCCGTCCTGGCTGCCTGGGTCGTACTTGTTGTTATTACGGTGTGTTGTTTTCACGGATGACGGATGCGCACACGCGCAACCGCCGACCCCGTGGGGGCAGTAAACAGTTTTGAAATCCTGGGTGGTGTCAGCGCTGGCTGCGCCGCGTCGCCCGTTGCCGGCAAGCCTCACCGAACGCCTGGAAAATCTTCAGGTAGTTCGGGTTGTCCAGCACCTGCCATTCCGGGTGCCATTGCACGCCGAGGGCGAAAGTCGGACTGTGCTCGACCGAGATCGCCTCGATCAGGCCATCCGGCGCCACCGCTTCGGCACGCAGGCCGGGCGCGAGGCGGTCGATGCCCTGACTGTGAATCGAGTTGACCTGAAATTCGCCCGGCAACTCGAGCGCCTCGAACACACCACCGGCCAGCACGCTCACGGCATGCGCCGGTGCGTATTGCACGGCCACGTCCGGGCTGTCGGCTTCGCGGTGATCGAGCATGCCCGGCAACTCATGCACCTTCTGGTGCAGGCTGCCGCCGAAAGCCACGTTCATTTCCTGGAAGCCACGGCAGATGCCGAGTACCGGAACGCCCGCCGCAATGGCTGCACGCAATAAAGGAAGGGTGGTGGCGTCCCGCGCCGGATCGTGATCCGTGCCGGGGGCGCTGTCCGGGCCTTGATAGTGGAAGGGCTCCACGTTCGAGGGTGAGCCGGTCAGCAGCAGACCGTCGAGTTGACCCAGCAGGTCTTCGATTTCAGTCAGTTTGCCAAGGGAAGGAATGACGACGGGCAACCCCAGCGCCGCAACGCTGACAGCGCGAACGTATTTGTCGCCGCTGATGTGATAGGGGTGCAGGCCAATCTGTTTGACGCACGCAGTAACGCCGATCAATGGCTTGAATGCCATTTTTATTCACCTCGAAGTTTGACACTTGAACGAGCTTTTCCGGAGCTTAGCCTCGTTGATTTTAATTAACAACTGCCATGTAAAAAATTCTAAACGCCGTTCATCCAATCTTCATGATTCCAGGCCTTGCGGCGCCTGCATTGGCACGTGAGTGTTAAAAAAATCCCGAAAAATAAACGCTGAACGGCTGGGTGTTCGCTATTGACTTCACTTTGTCTTTCGGATTGACTGGCTCGGCGAAACAGCAGTGAACATAATAATTAACAGCTAAATAGGTGCATCATGTCGGTCCCTCTGCGTGCCGTTCAACTCAACGAAGCAAACGCATTCCTTAAGAAACATCCTGAGGTTTTGTACGTCGACCTTCTGATTGCAGACATGAACGGTGTGGTGCGCGGCAAGCGCATCGAGCGCACCAGTCTTCACAAGGTTTACGAGAAAGGCATCAACCTGCCGGCCTCGCTCTTCGCCCTCGACATCAATGGCTCCACCGTGGAAAGCACCGGTCTGGGCCTGGACATCGGTGACGCCGACCGCATTTGCTACCCGATCCCCGGCACCCTGAGCATCGAGCCGTGGCAGAAGCGCCCGACCGCACAACTGTTGATGACCATGCACGAACTGGAAGGCGAGCCGTTCTTCGCCGACCCGCGTGAAGTGTTGGCCAACGTAGTGCGCAAGTTCGACGATCTGGGCCTGACCATCTGCGCCGCGTTCGAACTGGAGTTCTACCTGATCGACCAGGACAACGTGAACGGCCGTCCGCAGTCGCCGCGTTCACCGGTCTCCGGCAAGCGTCCGGTATCGACTCAGGTCTACCTGATCGACGATCTCGACGAGTACGTCGACTGCCTGCAAGACATCCTCGAAGGCGCGAAAGAGCAGGGCATCCCGGCTGACGCGATCGTCAAGGAAAGCGCCCCGGCGCAGTTCGAAGTCAACCTGCATCACGTCTCCGACCCGATCAAGGCTTGCGATTACGCGGTGCTGCTCAAGCGTCTGGTGAAAAACATCGCCTATGACCACGAGATGGACACCACCTTCATGGCCAAGCCGTATCCGGGCCAGGCGGGCAACGGTCTGCACGTACACATTTCGATCCTGGACAAAGAAGGCAACAACATCTTCGCCAGCGAGGATCCCGAGCAGAACGCCGCGCTGCGCCACGCGATCGGCGGTGTGCTCGAGACCCTGCCTGCGCAAATGGCGTTCCTCTGCCCGAACGTCAACTCGTACCGCCGCTTCGGCGCGCAGTTCTACGTGCCGAACTCGCCGAGCTGGGGCATCGACAACCGCACCGTCGCGGTACGTGTGCCGACCGGTTCGGCCGACGCCGTGCGCATCGAGCATCGCGTGGCCGGTGCCGACGCCAACCCGTACCTGCTGATGGCTTCGGTACTGGCAGGCATTCACCACGGCCTGACTAATCAGATCGAGCCGGGCGCACCGGTTGAAGGCAACAGCTACGAGCAGAACGAACAGAGCCTGCCGAACAACCTGCGCGATGCATTGCGCGAGCTGGACGACAGCGAAGTCATGGCCCGCTACATCGACCCGATGTACATCGACGTGTTCGTCGCGTGCAAGGAAAGCGAGCTGGCCGAGTTCGAGAACTCGATCTCCGACCTTGAGTACAACTGGTATCTGCATACGGTCTGACGCTCAAGCGCGATCCCGTTAACACCGCAAAACCCTGTGGGAGCGGGCTTGCCCGCGAAGAGGCCATCACCTTCAACATTGAAGGTGACTGACCCACCGTATTCGCGAGCAAGCTCGCTCCCACAGGGATATCGGTCACCAATTCTCCTGTGTGAGTCACCCCCATGACCATGACCCGCAACGACTGGGAACAACGCTTCCAGTCCCTGACCCTCGAATCCCGCGCCTTCATCAACGGCGAATATCGCCCGGCGATCAGCGGTGCCACCTTCGAATGCCTGAGCCCCGTCGACGGCCGTTTCCTCGCCTCCGTGGCCAGCACCGATGAAGCCGACGCCAACCTCGCCGTCGAGGTCGCACGCCAGTCGTTCAATTCCGGCGTGTGGGCCAACAAGGCCCCGGCCGAGCGCAAACGCATCCTGATCCGCTTCGCCGATCTGATCCTGCAACACCAGGAAGAAGTGGCGCTGCTGGAAACCCTCGACATGGGCAAACCGATCAGCGACTCGATGAGCATCGACATTCCGGCGACCGCCAACGCGATCCGCTGGAGCGCCGAAGCCATCGACAAGATCTACGACGAAGTCGCCGCCACCCCGCACGATCAACTTGGCCTGGTGACCCGCGAGCCAGCCGGCGTAGTCGCGGCCATCGTGCCGTGGAACTTCCCATTGATCATGGCCAGCTGGAAATTCGCCCCGGCGCTGGCGGCGGGTAACTCGTTCATCCTCAAGCCTTCTGAAAAGTCGCCGCTGACCGCCATCCGCATCGCCCAGCTCGCGCTGGACGCGGGCATTCCGAAAGGTGTGTTCAACGTCCTGCCGGGCTTCGGCCACACTGTCGGCAAGGCGCTGGCGCTGCACATGGACGTCGACGTGCTGGCCTTCACTGGCTCCACGGCGATTGCCAAACAACTGATGATTTATGCCGGCCAGAGCAACATGAAACGCGTCTGGCTCGAAGCCGGTGGCAAGAGCCCGAACGTGGTGTTTGCCGACGCCCCGGACTTGCGCGCAGCCGCCCAGGCTGCGGCCGGTGCCATTGCTTTCAACCAGGGCGAAGTGTGCACCGCCGGTTCGCGTCTGCTGGTCGAACGTTCGATCCGCGAGCAATTCATTCCGCTGCTGGTGGAAGCGCTGCAAGCGTGGAAACCGGGGCATGCGCTTGACCCGGCCACCACCGTCGGCGCCGTGGTCGATCAGCGTCAACTGGATAACGTGCTGCGCTACATCAGCCTCGGCCGCGAGCAGGGCGCCGAGCTGATTGCCGGCGGCCAGCGCACCCTCGAAGAAACCGGCGGCACTTACATCGAGCCGACGATTTTCGACGGCGTGACCAACGCCATGACCATCGCCAAGGAAGAAATCTTTGGCCCGGTGCTGTCGCTGATCACCTTCGACACCGTTGAAGAAGCGCTGCAGATCGCCAACGACAGCATCTTCGGCCTCGCCGCCGGCGTGTGGACCAGCAACCTGAGCAAAGCGCACACCTTCGCCCGTGGCCTGCGCGCCGGCAGCGTGTGGGTCAACCAGTACGACGGCGGCGACATGACCGCGCCGTTCGGTGGCTTCAAACAGTCGGGCAACGGTCGCGACAAATCGCTGCACGCGTTTGACAAGTACACCGAGCTGAAAGCGACCTGGATCAAGCTCTGATTTTCTACAGCGGTGGTCGCTCCTGATGAGCGACCCTCGGAGAACAATAAAATGAAGCAACAACACGTCAACAGCTACTACGCCGCCACCCGCAACGAAGTCATCGACTTTCCGACCCTTGAAGAGTCGGTCGAGTGCGACGTCTGCATCATCGGCGCCGGTTACACCGGCCTGTCCTCGGCCCTGTTCCTCACCGAGGCCGGCTACAAAGTGACGGTGCTCGAAGCAGCGAAAGTCGGCTACGGCGCCAGTGGCCGCAATGGCGGGCAACTGGTCAACTCCTACAGTCGCGACGTCGATGTGATCGAAGAGCGCTACGGTGACAAGACCGCAGAAATCCTCGGCAGCATGATCTTCGAAGGCGCCGACATCATCCGTTCGCGGATCAAGGACTACGACATCAAATGCGACTATCGCCCGGGCGGCATTTTCGCAGCGATGAACAAGAAACAACTCAACGGTCTGGCCGAGCAGAAGCGCAGCTGGGAACGTTACGGCAACAAAAACCTGAAGATGCTCGACGCTGCCGACATTCGTCGCGAAGTCGGCTCTGACGCCTACGTTGGCGGCCTGCTGGACATGCAGGGCGGCCACGTGCATCCGCTGAACCTGGCCCTCGGTGAAGCCGCGGCCATCGTGCGTCTGGGCGGCAAGATCTACGAGCAATCGGCCGCCGTGGAAATCAAGTACGGCGAGCCTAACGTCGTGCGCACCGCCAAAGGCCAGGTCCGCGCCAAGTACCTGCTGATCGCCGGCAACGCCTACCTGCCGCAGGGTCTGGACAACCGCGTGACCGCCAAGAGCATGCCGTGCGGCTCGCAGATCTGCGTCACCGAACCGTTGACCGAAAAGCAGGCGCGCAGCCTGATCACCAACAACTACTGCGTCGAAGACTGCAATTACCTGCTGGATTACTACCGTCTCACTGCTGACAACCGTTTGCTGTATGGCGGCGGCGTGGTCTACGGCGCCCGTGAACCGGACGACATCGAAACCCTGATCCGGCCGAAGATCCTCAAGACCTTCCCGCAGCTCAAGGACGTGAAAATCGACTACCGCTGGACCGGCAACTTCCTGCTGACCATGTCACGCATGCCGCAATTCGGCCGCATCGAGAAAAACGCCTACTACATGCAAGGCTACAGCGGTCACGGCGTCACCTGTTCGCACCTGGCCGGCAAACTGATCTCGGAAATGATCCGCGGCGACGCCGAACGCTTCGACGCCTTCGCCTCGCTGCCGCACATGCCGATGCTCGGCGGGCGCACCTTCTCCGCCCCGTTGACCGCCCTCGGCGCCGTGTATTACTCGCTGCGCGACCGCTTCGGCATCTAAGTTACCTCCCCGGCGGCGGTCCCCAAGACCCCGCCGGTTTTTTATCTGATACACCAAGAATCAAAATGTAGGAGTGAGCCTGCTCGCGATGAGACCAGTGCAGCCACCCTCACTCCCGCTGACACACCACAAAACCTGTGGGAGCTGGCTTGCCAGCGATAGCGGTCTTTCAGCAAAAGGGATGTTGAATAGGCCACCCAATCGCTGGC
>NZ_JABULD010000186.1:0-3487 GCF_014060985.1 Pseudomonas sp. MD195_PC81_125 | reverse complement strand
AGCTCCCACAGTGTCTGCGCCGTACACAAAGTTAATGAACACCTCGGTACTTGTGGGAGCTGGCTTGCCAGCGATTGGCGGCGCCGCTATTCCAGCATCTTGCTCAGCAACCAGCTCCCCGCCGGCCCCCGGCGGATAGACCCGCGACCACAACGCATCGACATACACCGGCCGTGGCCAGCCACGCACCGTCAGCTCCACCAGCGAGCCATTGCCGAAACGCCCCACCAGCCAGCGTGGCAACGCCGCCCAGCCGAAGCCCATTTCCGCCATCTCCATCAGCATCAGGTAACTCGGCGCCGACCACACCCGGCCTTTGGCCCGGCTGTCGTAGGGATTGACGATGGTCGCCAGGCGCAACTCGCGATGCTGCTCCAGCACCTGCTGATCGACACCCTGGATGCCGCTCAGCACATGATCACGTTTGACGAACAGCGCGATGTCGGTGCGCTCGGCGACCGTCGAGGTCACCAGGTCCGGCGGATAGCTGTCGCGCATCTCCGCAAACGCCAGATGGGCGCGGCCACGCTGAACCAGTTCGATCAGGTCGTCGCACTCGGCGATCAGGCATTCCAGTTCCAGGTCCGGGTAACGCTGCTCGAAGTCGACCAGCGCCGCTTCGAAGCGTGCCGATTGATAGGTGTCGGAAATCGCCACGGTCAGCTTCGGCTCGACACCTTGGGCCAGTTGCCGGGCGCTCATTGCCATACGATGGTTGGCCGCCAGAATCGCCTCGGCCCGTTGCAGCATCACATGCCCGGCCGGGGTCAGGGTCGGTTTGCGGCTGCTGCGGTCGAACAGCATCAGATCCAGATCGATCTCCAGGCTGGCCACAGCGGCGCTTATGGTCGACTGACTGCGCCCCAACTTGCGCGCCGCCGCCGAGAACGAACCCTGAGTGGCCGCTTGCACAAACGCCAATAGCACTTCCTGCGAAGCCATGAACTATCGCCTTGGTCGATGGTTATTGGTTATGAAGTATCGGTGTGGGGGCGGATCATGGCAACCCTCTCACTCAAGGAGTCAGGCCATGACTGCCAACAAATCCATCACTGAACGTATCTTCCAGGCCATCGGTTTCGAGTGTCTGGCGATCCTGATCTGCACACCGTTGCTGGCGTGGATCATGCAAAAACCGTTGCTCGACATGGGCGCGGTGACCGTGCTGATCGCCGTGCTGGCGCTGGCGTGGAACGTGCTGTTCAACGGTCTCTTCGACCGGGCGCTCAAGCGCCTGAACCTGGGGCACAACGCCTGGACGCGGGTGATCCATGCGCTGCTGTTTGAGGGCGGGTTGATCGTGATGGGCGTGCCGCTGATTGCCTGGTGGCTGTCGGTCAGCCTGTGGCAGGCGTTCTTGCTGGACATCGGCGTGCTGCTGTTTTTCCTGCCGTACACCTATGTGTATCACTGGGGGTATGACGTGGTGCGCGAGCGGTTTGTGACCCGCCGGGTATGCGCGGGATAACCACAACCTGTGGCGAATGTAAAACCTGTGGCGAGGGGATTTATCCCCGATGGGGCGCGTAGCGGCCCTTCTTTTTATCCAGAAAAGAAGGGCCTGCTGCGCAGTCCATCGGGGATAAATCCCCTCGCCACAGAGGCTCTCACCAAGAAAGTTTTTAGTGAGTCGGGGGGGTTAGAGAAACATCCCGCCCGACGCCTCAACCCGCTGCCCGTTGATCCACTGCGCACCCGGCGCCAGCAGCATCGACAGCGCGCCACCGATGTCATCCGGTTGCCCGGCGCGTCCCAGTGCGGTGTTGCTCGCAACCATCGCGTTCAACGCGGCGTTGTCGCGCACCGCGCCGCCACCAAAATCAGTCTCGATGGCGCCCGGCGCCAGAATGTTCACGCCGATCTGCCGCGCCCCCAGCTCCTTGGCCTGATAGCGGGTCAACACTTCCATCGCACCTTTCATCGCTGCGTAGGCGGCGTAGCCCGGCAGGCTGAAGCGGGTCAGGCCGCTGGAGATGTTGATAATGCGTCCACCGTCATTAATCAGCGGCAGCAGCTGCTGAGTCAGGAAGAACGGCCCTTTGAGCTGGATGTTCATCAGCAGGTCGAACTGTTCAGGGGTGGTCTCGGCGAACGGTGCGTGCACGCCAATCCCGGCGTTGTTGATCAGGAAGTCGAAGCGCGGACGATCAAAGTGCTGCAACGCCTGCTCAACCCGCGAAGCGAAATCGGCAAAGCTTTCGCTGCGGCCCACATCCAGTTGCAGCATCACGGCTTTGGCGCCGCGTTGTTCCAGTTCAGCCACCAGCGCCTGGGCTTCATCGGCGCGGCTGTTGTAGGTGCCGATGATGTCCACGCCTTCGGCGGCGAGGTGCAGGGCGGCGTTCTTGCCCAAGCCACGGCTGGCGCCGGTGATCAATGCGATTTTGCGGCTCATGTGAAATCCTCGATTGCGGTGAGTGGTGATGAGCAAAGTTTATTTGTCCGCCGTGGGGTGATAAACAGACTGAAACCGGAATCACTGATCGGCTAAGCCGAACAATCAACGGGTGTCCTCATGAACAAACTGGAATTGCTGCGCACCTTCGTCCGGGTCAGCGAACTGTCGAGTTTCACCCTGGCCGGCGAGAGTCTCGGGCTGCCGCGCTCGACGGTGTCCGAGCATGTGCAGGCTCTGGAAAGCCTGCTCGGCACGCGCCTGCTGCAACGCACCACGCGCAAGGTGCAGGCGACGCAGGACGGTCTGGTGCTGTATGAACGCAGCAAGGATCTGCTGTCGCACATGGACGAGATCGAGGGTCTGTTTCGCCAGGATCCAGCGTCGCTGAGCGGGCGGATTCGCGTCGACATGCCGAACATTCTGGCGCGACGCCTGATCATGCCGCTGCTGCCTGAGTTCATGGCGCGCCACCCGAATCTGGAACTGGAAATCAGCAGCACCGACCGCCGCGTCGATCTGCTCAGCGAGGGTTTCGATTGCGTGGTGCGCATCGGTGCGCAGCCGGATCAGTCGGTGGTGGCGCGGCATTTGGGCGACTTCCCGATGATCAACTGCGCCAGCCCCGCGTACCTTGAACGCTACGGCGTGCCGCAGACGCTGGAGGATCTGGCGCAGCATCGACTGGTGCATTACGTCGGGGTGCTCGGTTCGCGCTCGGAAGGGTTTGTGTATGAACAGGACGGTCAGGTGCGGCGCCTGCCGATGGCCGGCAGTGTCACGGTCAACAGCACCGATGCCTATGAGTCGGCCTGTCTTGGCGGATTCGGCCTGATTCAGGTACCGCGCACCGGCATGCAGCCGCACCTGGACACCGGAGAGCTGGTGACGGTGCTGCCGCAGTTCACCGCGCCGGCGATGGGCATTTCAATCCTGTATGCGCGGCAACGGCATTTGCCGTTGCGGGTGCGGGTGTTCATGGAGTGGCTGGGGGATGTGATTCGTTCGACGCTCTGACCGACTTCACCTGTAGGAGCTGCGGCACGCTGCGATCTTTTGATTTTGCTTGTAAAAAACAAGATCAAAAAGATC
>NZ_JABULD010000596.1:0-7099 GCF_014060985.1 Pseudomonas sp. MD195_PC81_125 | reverse complement strand
AGGAGCTGCCGCAGGCTGCGATCTTTTGACTTTAAGGCAGACAAAAAAAAGCCCGCAGTGTGAGCGGGCGAAAGACCAAAGAAGCTATATGCGCAGTCGCTTCCCGGTGGGGGCAGCTGCTTGGGGGTCAGCTGCCCCGGTAGGTGGAATAGCTGTAAGGCGAGATCAGCAGTGGCACGTGGTAGTGATCCTGCTCGGCGGAGATGCCGAAACGCAGCACCACCACGTCGAGGAACGCCGGTTCCGGCAGTTGCACGCCACGGGCGCGGTAGTAATCGCCGGCGTGGAACTGCACCTGATAGACCCCGGTGCGGTAGTCATCGCCTTGCAGCAGCGGCGCATCGACCCGGCCATCGCTGTTGGTAACGGCACTGGCAACCAATTCCAGATGCGAACCTTCAACGCGGTACAGCTCGACCTTGATCGAACTGCCCGGGCAACCGTGTGCAGCGTCCAAAACGTGTGTTGTCAAACGTCCCATTGATTCTGCGCGCCTGACCGCAAAGAGCAGTCAGACTTCGCGCCTCCCGAAGTCAGGTAAAAGGAGACCGCACCGATTCGGAGCACGAAAAGCTGCGGCGAGCGACTGATTAAGACACTTTTCAAAAAAATTGTACACAATAAAAACGACATTTTTCGCACCACCCCCGCCATTCGGGTGTTTCACCTTGATCTGCCCCTCAAGCGCCAGAGTATTGAACCTCACAGCCATTAGCTGACTGATCAGGCAGGTTTCTTGCAGCTCACGCCATTAGCAGCAAAAGATGACAGTCGGTGAAAAATGCAAAAATTCAGGCTTACAAATTGCGAATAAAGTTGTATACAATCAGCCCATCGCTGTGACGCCAGCCTGCGCAGGCCGTTACACAAACCTGTCAACGAATAAGAAGGAAGACTGCAGTGAGCGCTGACTACCCACGCGACCTGATCGGTTACGGCAGTAACCCTCCTCACCCACACTGGCCGGGCAACGCGCGCATCGCGCTGTCCTTCGTACTCAATTACGAAGAAGGCGGCGAGCGCAACATCTTGCACGGCGACAAAGAATCCGAAGCCTTCCTCTCGGAAATGGTTGCCGCCCAGCCGCTGCAAGGCGCGCGCAACATGAGCATGGAATCGCTTTACGAGTATGGCAGCCGCGCCGGCGTCTGGCGGATCCTGAAACTGTTCAAGCAATTCGACATTCCGCTGACCATTTTCGCCGTGGCCATGGCCGCCCAGCGCCACCCGGATGTGATCCGCGCGATGGTCGAAGCCGGCCACGAGATCTGCAGCCACGGCTACCGCTGGATCGACTACCAGTACATGGATGAGGCGCAGGAGCGCGAGCACATGCTCGAAGCGATCCGCATCCTCACCGAACTCACCGGCGAACGCCCACTGGGCTGGTACACCGGCCGCACTGGCCCGAACACCCGGCGCCTGGTAATGGAAGAAGGCGGTTTCCTTTACGACTGCGACACCTACGACGACGACCTGCCCTACTGGGAACCGAACAACCCGACCGGCAAGCCGCACCTGGTGATCCCGTACACCCTCGACACCAACGACATGCGCTTCACCCAGGTGCAGGGTTTCAACAAGGGCGACGATTTCTTCGAATACCTCAAAGACGCGTTCGACGTGCTCTACGCCGAGGGCGCCGAAGCGCCGAAGATGCTTTCGATCGGTCTGCACTGCCGCCTGATCGGCCGTCCGGCGCGTCTGGCGTCGCTCAAGCGCTTCATCGAATATGCCAAAAGTCATGAACAGGTGTGGTTCAGCCGTCGCGTCGATATTGCGCGCCACTGGCACGAAACCCATCCGTATCAAGGGGCCACAAAATGAGCCGCTTTCAAACCCTGCAACCGTCGACCCTGAGCCGCGACGCTTTCGTCAACGCTTTCGCCGACATCTACGAACATTCGCCATGGGTGGCCGAGAAGGCCTACGACCTGGGCGCGGACGCTTCGATCGACGAGATCGAAACCCTGCACCAGCGCATGAGCGACATCCTGTTGAGCGCCGATCACGCCAGCCAGCTTGCGCTGATCAACGCTCACCCGGACCTGGCCGGCAAAGCCGCCGTCCAGGGCCAACTGACCGAAGCCAGCACCAATGAACAGGCTGGCGCCGGTATTCACCAATGCACGGCCGAAGAGTTCCAGCGCTTCACCGAGCTGAACGACGCCTACAAGGCCAAGTTCAAGTTTCCCTTCATCATGGCGGTAAAAGGCAGCAACCGGCATCAGATCCTCGCGGCGTTCGAAACGCGCATTCACAACTCGGTCGACACCGAATTCAAATGCGCGCTGGCGGAGATCAACAAGATCGCCCTGTTCCGTTTACTGACTCTCTAGCGAAGCCTGGCCCGAGTGCGTCAAACGCGGAGAGCACCCAGGGCCTTGCAAGCATCCCCAGCCAACTTATTAAAGGCAGACAAGAAGAATGAAAGCTTACGCCGTACCTTTCGAGAAGTTCGTCAACCTGGCCGATGCCCGTCTGGGCACCAAAATCATCTCGGTCACCGATGACTGGTTCGCAGACGCCAATCGTCTGTTTCAGCCGACCCCGGCCGTGTGGAAGGAGGGTGTGTTCGACGACAACGGCAAGTGGATGGATGGCTGGGAATCGCGCCGCAAGCGCTTCGAAGGCTACGACAGCGCGGTAATCCGCCTGGGCGTACCAGGTTCGATCAAAGGCGTGGACATCGACACTTCATTCTTCACCGGCAACTTCCCGCCATCGGCCTCGCTGGAAGCGTGCTTCCTGGCCTCCGGCGAGCCGGACGAAAACACCCAGTGGACTGAAGTGCTGTCGGCCGTCGAGCTGCAGGGCAACAGCCACCACTACCATGAAATCAGCAACGAAAAAAGCGTTCAGCCACCTGCGCTTCAACATCTACCCGGACGGCGGTGTCGCCCGTCCTGCGCGTGTACGGCATTCCGTTCCGCGACTGGTCCGCAGTTGGCGACAACGAGCAAGTCGACCTGGCAGCAGCCCTCAACGGTGGCCGCGCCCTCGCCTGCTCCGACGAACACTTCGGCCGCATGAGCAACATCCTCAACCCGGGCCGTGGCATCAACATGGGCGACGGCTGGGAAACCGCACGTCGTCGCACCCCGGGCAATGACTGGGTGATCGTCGCGCTGGGCCACCCGGGCGAGATCGAAAAAATCATCGTCGACACCCTGCACTTCAAGGGCAACTACCCGGACACCTGCTCGATCCAGGGCGCGTTCGTCAAGGGCGGCACCGACAGCCAGATCGAAACCCAGTCGCTGTTCTGGCGCGAACTGCTGCCGAGCCAGAAACTGGAAATGCACGCCGAACACACCTTCGTCGAGCAGATCAAGGCACTGGGCCCGATCACCCACATCCGACTCAATGTGTTCCCGGATGGTGGTGTGAGCCGCCTGCGCGTTTTGGGCAAGGTCGCGAAGTAATGCTGAGCCTGTAGGAGCTGCCGCAGGCTGCGATCTCTTGATCTTGATCTTAAAAAACAAAGTCAAAAGATCGCAGGCTTCGCCAGCTCCTACAGGGATCGCGCAAGACGCACTGACAAGTTGAACAACACAGAATTTTGGATAAGAAGAACAGCATGCGCACACTACAGATTGAACCGCTGACCAAAGAAGCCTTCGCCCCCTTCGGTGACGTGATCGAAACCGACGGCAGCGACCACTTCATGATCAACAACGGTTCGACCATGCGCTTCCACAAACTGGCGACGGTCGAAACCGCTACGCCTGAGGACAACGCGATCATCAGCATCTTCCGCGCCGACGCGCAGGACATGCCGCTGACCGTGAGCATGCTGGAACGCCATCCGCTGGGCAGCCAGGCTTTCATTCCGCTGCTCGGCAACCCCTTTCTGATCGTGGTCGCGCCACTTGGCGATGTACCTGTATCAGGCTTGGTCCGCGCCTTCGTCACCAACGGCAGGCAGGGCATCAATTACCATCGCGGCGTCTGGCACCACCCGGTGCTGACGATCGAAAAGCGGGATGACTTCCTGGTGGTTGATCGCAGTGGCACAGGCAATAACTGCGATGAGCATTTTTTTCAAAGAGGATGAGCGGTTGATCCTCGCCCCCCACCAATAAGAGAAGGTCTGATCACTCGACAACAAGAGTGACAGGCGAGAGGTAAAGACTGTGGAAGCACATCTGTTGGAATGGCTGAACCTGAGCGTGCGCTGGGTTCACATGATCACTGGCGTGGCCTGGATCGGCGCGTCGTTCTACTTCGTCTGGCTGGAGAACAACCTCAACCGCGTCAACCCGAAAACCGGTCTGGCCGGCGATCTGTGGGCGATCCACGGCGGCGGTATCTATCACCTGGAAAAATACAAACTGGCCCCACCGTCGATGCCGGAGAACCTGCACTGGTTCAAATGGGAAGCCTACTTCACCTGGATGTCGGGGATCGCGCTGCTGTGCGTGGTGTTCTACTCCAACCCCGTGCTCTACCTCGTGGCACCCGGCAGCGGCCTGACCGGCCCTGAAGGCGTGGCCATCGGCATCGGTTCGCTGATCGCCGGCTGGTTCATCTACGACTTCCTTTGCGATTCGGCCCTTGGCAAGAAACCGGCCCTGCTCGGCTTCATCCTGTTCGTGCTGATCATCGGCGCGGCGTATGGCTTCAGCAAAGTGTTCAGCGGTCGTGGAGCGTACCTGCACGTCGGCGCGATCATCGGCACCATCATGGTCGGCAACGTGTTCCGCATCATCATGCCGGCGCAGCGTGCACTGGTGGCGGCGATTGCCGAGAACCGCACGCCGGACCCGGCGCTGCCCGCCAAAGGCCTGCTGCGTTCGCGTCACAACAACTACTTCACCCTGCCGGTGCTGTTCATCATGATCAGCAACCACTTCCCGAGCACTTATGGCAGCCAGTACAACTGGCTGATCCTGGCCGGGATCGCGGTGCTGGCGGTGTTGGTACGTCACTACTTCAACACCCGTCACGACAGCCACAAGTTTGCCTGGACCCTGCCCGTGGCAGCGGTGGGCATGATCACCCTGGCGTACGTCACCGGCCCGGCGCCGATGCCGACCGCACCGGACGTGGCCAAGGCACCCGCGAAAATCGAGTACCAACCGCTGCCGGAAACGGCACTGGGAGGTGGCGCGAAACCGGCTGAAGCGGCGGCACCTGCGGCGCCAGCAGCAGCCCCGGCTGCGGCACCGGCGCAAGCGTCCAACGCCGGTCCGGCCTTCGACAAGGTGCACAACGTGATCCAGGAACGCTGCGCGGTTTGCCACTCGGCCAAACCGACCAGCCCGTTGTTCAGCGCGGCACCGGCCGGTGTGATGTTCGACACCCCCGAGCAGATCCGTCAGAACGCGGCGCGGATCCAGGCGCAAGCCATCACCACGCAGATCATGCCACTGGGCAACATCACACAGATGACCCAGCAGGAACGTGACCTGATCGGTGCATGGATCGCGCAGGGAGCCCAGACCAACTAAGCAACACAAATTGTGGCGAGGGAGCTTGCTCCCGCTGGGTCGCGAAGCGGCCCCTCTCTTTGCCTGAAGAGCAGGGACTGCTACGCAGTCCAGCGGGAGCAAGCTCCCTCGCCACAGACCTGATGCAAAGAAACAGCTGTGAGCAACCCGACAGCTGTTAATCACAAGAATAAAAAAGATCCGAGGTGTTGCATGTCCGAGCTGTCCAAAGCGCGCATCCCCGACGCACCCGCCATTCAGCGTTTGCCCCTTTTGCAACTGATCCTGGTCGGTTTGCAACATGTTCTGCTGATGTACGGCGGTGCCATCGCGGTGCCGTTGATCATCGGACAGGCCGCTGGCCTGAGTCGTGAAGAAATCGCCTTCCTGATCAACGCCGACCTGCTGGTCGCCGGTATCGCCACCATCGTCCAGTCGCTCGGGATCGGCCCGATGGGCATCCGCATGCCGGTGATGATGGGCGCCAGTTTCGCGGCGGTCGGCAGCATGGTCGCCATGGCGGGCATGCCCGGTATCGGTCTGCAAGGGATCTTCGGTGCGACCATCGCCGCCGGTTTCTTCGGCATGCTGATCGCTCCGTTCATGTCCAAAGTCGTGCGCTTCTTCCCGCCGCTGGTGACTGGCACGGTCATCACTTCGATCGGTCTGTCGCTGTTCCCCGTGGCCGTGAATTGGGCCGGTGGCGGAGCCGCCGCGGCGCAATTCGGTTCACCGATTTATCTGGCCATCGCCGCGCTGGTGCTGGCGACCATTTTGCTGATCCACCGCTTCATGCGCGGTTTCTGGGTCAATATTTCCGTGCTGATCGGCATGTGCCTGGGCTACGTGCTCTGCGGCGCCATCGGCATGGTCGACCTGAGCGGCATGGCCAACGCGCCATGGGTTCAGTTCGTCACCCCGCTGCACTTCGGCATGCCGAAATTCGAACTGGCGCCGATCCTGTCGATGTGTCTGGTGGTGGTGATCATCTTCGTCGAGTCCACCGGGATGTTCCTTGCGCTGGGCAAGATCACCGGTCAGGAAGTCTGCCCACGCATGCTGCGTCGCGGCCTGCTGTGCGATGCCGGCGCCTCGTTCGTCGCCGGTTTCTTCAACACCTTTACCCACTCCTCGTTCGCACAGAACATCGGCCTGGTGCAGATGACTGGCGTGCGCTGCCGCTCGGTGACCATCGTCGCCGGTGGCCTGCTGATCGTGCTGAGCCTGCTGCCGAAAGCGGCGTTCCTCGTCGCATCGATTCCACCGGCAGTGCTGGGTGGCGCGGCGATTGCGATGTTCGGCATGGTCGCTGCCACCGGGATCAAGATTCTTCAGGAAGCCGACATCGGTGACCGTCGCAACCAGTTGCTGGTGGCAGTGAGCATCGGCATGGGCCTGATCCCGGTGGTGCGTCCGGAGTTCTTCGCGCATCTGCCGCTGTGGATGAGCCCGATCACTCACAGCGGTATCGCCATGGCCACGCTCAGCGCACTGACCCTGAACCTGCTGTTCAACATCCTCGGCGGCGCCGAACGCGCCGCGATCAACGACTGCCACGCACATCAGCATTAACCAAGTCACCACAAAACCTTGTGGGAGCGAGCCTGCTCGCGAAAGCGTTGTGTCATTCAACAGTGATGGCGACTGACACGCCCTCTTCGCGAGCA
>NZ_JABULD010000102.1:0-4805 GCF_014060985.1 Pseudomonas sp. MD195_PC81_125 | reverse complement strand
GAAGTCGGCAATTACGCGGATGTCACTACCACATCTATCTATCAGGATGCGGTCAATGTGAGAAATCAGTGGTTAGCCAACGGCTGGCCTTCCGAAATGCTAGAGATAGTTACTCCAGCTCCATTACTGATGCCGATCAGTCCTCAGGATCGACTGAGTCCTCGAGTCAAACGAGTCTATGCCGCCGTTCAACTCAAACGTCCGGTGAGTGGATTACTCTCGAGAGTGAGCCTGCGCGTGATGCATCAACTCGCCAAAGCTAAAGGCGTTCGCTTCGAAGATATTCCCGAGACGCCTGGCTTCTTCGTTCCTGAAGAACTCCAGCCTATGTGCGATCGTTTCGTTTCCGGCGACTACCGCACCACCCCCGAGGAGGAGCAAATGCTCAAGCTCAAGTACATTCACACATCTGCCAACTGGAATCATCCGCTTGGCAGGAGGGATGGAAGTGGTCTCAGAGCTGTTTACATTAACGCCCCCACGGAAGATGCAATCCGGGTAAAACACCCTCACGTACCTGACTGGACGCTTTGGTAATGAAGTTATTTGCAGCCCTGCTGTGCACGCTTTTTGTGGCCGGTTGTAATGCCGATCCGCTTTCAGCAAAGAACGACCCTAAATCTCCATGGTGGGAACTCGGTTTTACCGAACCTGACTACATGAAGGTCTGGGTTGAAGACAGCGCCGTGGAAGACATAAAGGGCAAGACGTTTCTACGCACTGGCGGTGGAATTGCATCGGGCGGGCAGCCTGAAGACGGTACAGAATCAGCCCGAGGTTGGGACGGAGTGGGTGCATCTGCCAAAGCAGTAGTAGGCGCTGATCTCCCAAAACGAATTTTCGTTCGCTGGCAGTCCATCGTGGAGCCTCAAACCTATCGCGCATGGGTGGACATACCCGAAGAAGCCAGACAATTGATGATGACCTCGGTCAACCAGCGCTGTGCGAAAACCCCAGACCAAAAAGCTACCTATATATCTTCGGTCTACCTGGGATTGGCTCCCGGAGGTGTCGTACAAGTGTGGGTTAGAGACTCCTGCCACCATCCAATCAAAGTGGCTAAAGCCCGAGCTGAAATCGAACCGCTAGGACCAAGCCAAGGTAAAACCCAAGGGCGTTACGCTTATCCTGTCAGTGAAAAGTCCAAGCGATATATCGAGAAATTCGGCATCCCTTACGGGAGTTGGTAAGCGGTAAACCAATGAAGCTATGCATTGTGGCGGCATGCGTGTTGTTCCTGAGTGGTTGCCAGTCTGCCTCTTCGCTATCCGTAAAAAACGACCCGAAATCCGATTCGTGGGAGCTTGCGTTCACCGAGCCCTATTACATGAAGGTTTGGGTTGAGGACAGTGCCGTCGAAGACATAAACGGCAAGCTATTCAAGCGCACGGGAGGAGGCACAGCCGCTGGTGGTGAACCAGAGAATGGCAAAGAGTCCGCGCGCGGTTGGCATGCGGTAGGCGCGGCTGCGAAACCAGTGATTGGTGCTGACTTGCCCAAACGCATTTACGTGCGCTGGCAATCCATTGTCGAGCCGCAGACCTATAAGGTTTGGGTGGATGTGCCTGAAGAGGCGAGGCAACTGATGGTGCAATCGGTCAGTCAGCGGTGCCCGGAAACACCAGAGGAACAGGCCAGCTACAGCGCATCTATTTATCTGGGATTGGCTCCAGGGGGCGTTGTACAGGTTTTTGTTCGGGACGAGTGCCATCGTCCTGTCAAAGTCGCCAGAGCGCAGGCAGAGGTTGAGCCGCTGGGGCCTAGCCAAGGAAAGAACCAAGGGCGCTATGCGTATCCCGTCAGCGAAAAGTCCAAGCGGTATATCGGTAAATTCGGCATACCGTACGGGAGTTGGCAGTAGACAGGCAGGAGACACTTCTCTTGCCTGCCTTCAGCGGCTTTGATCTGAGTAATCATATTTGACAGATACCGAGTCAATGTCGGGTTCAACGAAGGTCCGCTTTCGGCTGTGGATTCAACCGGTCGACGCAACAGATTGGCTAAATCGTTCTGCCGGTGTTTCGTAGTCTAGCGTTTTCCGAGGGCGGCTATTTAGCTGCCTTGCCACTTCATTGAGCGTGGCTTGCGAGTGCTCCGCAAGGTCGGTTCCTTTCGGGAAGTACTGCCTTAACAACCCGTTGGTGTTCTCATTTGATCCTCGTTGCCAAGGACGATGAGGATCGCAGAAGTAGACTTTGATATCGGTAGCCACCGTAAAGCGTTTATGGTCAGCCATCTCTTTACCGCGATCCCAGGTCAGCGATTTGTAGAGTTCTTGGGGCAAGTTACGGGCGTTTTCAATTAGGGCGCTGATGACCGTCTCGCTATCCTTACCGTCCAATTTCACTAGCATTACGTAGCGGGTATGTCGCTCAACAAGAGTGGCAATTTGGCTGTTCCTGCTACCGCACAGCAGGTCGCCTTCCCAGTGACCTGGCACCGCCCGATCCTTAGCCGCGGCCGGGCGTTCACGGATCGATACCGCGTCAGTGATTCGTCCGTGATTTTCTTTTTTTCTGCGTGTGATGACGCGAGCGACGCATGGCCCGCGTGCGCCGTAAATGCTCAAGCAACTCCTTCTTCAGAGCCCCGCGAGCCTGTATGAAGAGCGTGCGATAGATCGTCTCGTGTGACACCTGATAGCTCGTATCGTCCGGGTACGTGCGCTTCAACCAACCGGCAATCTGTTCCGGTGACCACTGCAATTGAAACTTGTCTGCAACAATTTGCGCCACCGTTCGGTTCTCAACAAGTTTGCAGACCTTGGGTCGATGGGCGCGATCCCAGGCAGCCTGATCAGCTTGATTAGCCCGGTAGCATCCTTGGCCACCGTTGCGTCTGATCTCACGGCTGATCGTAGAGGCTGCTCGCCCTAGCAACGCAGCCATGGAACGGATCGAGTTACCTGCCACCACGGCACGCGAAATCTCTTCACGCTCAGCCAACGTCAGCGCCAATCTGGATCTGCGGCGTACAGCGGGTCTGATACCGCCTGTTTCCGCCAAGATGCGCTGTATCGATGAATGGTTTCGATCAAATAGTTGGGCGACGTGCTGGAGAGAGTCGCCTTTCTGCCAGTGATCCCACATCAGTTTTTTCTGGCTTTCGGTGTAATAGATCCGAGGTCTCTGCTTCATCTGCAACACTCCTTCTGCTTACACAGAATTTAGTTGTGTTGCGTCGACCGGTTGAATCCACAGCCAAAAGCGGACATTCATAAGTATCTAGGGCCAAGAAGTAGATTTATAAATTTAATGTTCTCTGGCCTCTCCGAATGTCGTGTGGCTTAGGCCACACCTAGTGTGCGAACGATCGAATGGAGCAAAAAAAGCCAATCGAATTGCATGATTTTTCGAAAAAACGTGCCACTCTTTCGATTACACAACGAAGGGAAACGTAATGTTCAATTTTTTCAAGAAAAAGGCTGCTGAGAAAAAATCCGTATCAGAAGACCTTAAGGAAAAAGAGGGAGCCAATGTTGCGCAACCCGAAGACACCATTGACAACCAATATATTGCAGACCATCCGATTACCGGCAAGGCAGAGGATCGATTTAATCGCTCCCCTTTTGCGAGCCGCATAGCGGAGACGATAGCCACCAGAATCGATCCATCCAGTATCGTTATTGGACTCTTCGGTCCTTGGGGTGATGGTAAAACCTCCGTGCTTGAGATGATGCAAGAGACTCTTGTACCTCACACTAACGTGATTGTCGTCAGATTCAACCCTTGGCATTTCCAAAACGAAGATCTACTTCTACGTGGTTTTTTTGCGACCCTTGCCGAAGCCATGGGTAAGTCGTTACCCAGCATGAAAGAAAAAGCGGGCGAGCTATTAAAAAAATACGGTAACGTTCTATCACTTGCATCGCTAACCGTCGGTGGGATAGTCGAGATTTCACCGGGGGAAACGGTTAAAGGCTTTGGTGAGTCCATGTCCAATGTAGGATTGGATGAGCTTAGAAAGCGAATAGAGTTAATGCTCGATGAGGCAAAAAAGAGGCTTGTCATTCTCATCGATGACATTGACCGCTTAGATCGCGAAGAAACCCACGCAGTATTCAAACTAGTCAAGCTATCAGCTAGTTTTAGACACACTTCTTATGTGCTTGCCTTTGACGACGCTGTAGTTTCTGCTGCACTAGGAGAGCGCTATGGTGCAGGCGGAGCTGCTGCCGGTCGCGCTTTCCTTGAGAAAATCATTCAAGTTCCACTTCACCTACCTCCGGCGGACGAGAACAGCTTACGACAAATAGCATTGGAGGGTATTCAGAACGCGCTAAATCAAGCCGAAATCGAACTAACGCAGCCACAAGTTGACGCATTTATTAGGCATTTTGATGACGCGTTACTCTCTCAGCTCGAAACACCGCGTCGTGCAAAATTACTGTCCAATGCGCTGATGTTCGCATTACCTATTCTAAAAAATGAAGTTAATCCTGTAGACCTCATGCTCATTGAGGGGATACGGATAATTCATCCTAGTCTCTATACTGCAATACGAGAAAATTCCGAACTTTTTCTTCGCGGTGAAAATCATGAATTCCGCCAAAATCGAGAGGAGATGTCAGATCGAATTAATAACTTGATAGAGAACGCTACTCCAGATCTAACGATTGACGAGCGCGAGACCTTAAAATCTAGACTCCTAGAACCACTGTTCCCACGCATCGGCCGTTCTATTTATGGTAGTGAATGGGATGAAGGCTGGTCCAAGGAACAAAAGGTAGCATCTCGTCAATATTTCAAGCGGTATTTCACGTATAGCGTACCATTAGGTGATGTACCAGATGCTCACATTGCTGG
>NZ_JABULD010000187.1:0-3456 GCF_014060985.1 Pseudomonas sp. MD195_PC81_125 | reverse complement strand
AAGATCAAGAATCAAAAGATCGCAGCCTGCGGCAGCTCCTACAAAGGGGTCGGTGGTGGATCAGTAGAGGGTGTCGATTACCCGCTTCGGTGCTTCGCGATCGTAGGTCTCGGCATCGAATTGCCCATCATTCAGACGCTTGTGAAATGCACCGGCAGAGGGCAGCGCCGAGCGCGGCAGGTGAGTCTCGGGGTTCCACGCGTCCGAACGCACAAACGCTTTCGAACAATGGAAAAACGCCGCCTCTACCGTCACCAGCAACACCGTTTTCGCCGGTTTGCCGTTCACCGCAAAGCTATCCAGCAGTTCGGGATCGGCGCTGATGGTCGCGGTGCCGTTGACCCGCAAGGTTTCGCCGATCCCCGGAATGATGAACAGCAGCGACACCCGTGGATCCTGCAGCACATTGCGCAAGGTATCGATGCGGTTGTTGCCCGGGCGATCCGGCAGCGCCAGGGTGTTCTGGTCAATGATCCGGACAAATCCCGGCGCATCGCCGCGTGGCGAATTGTCGAGGCCGTCGGCGCCCACCGAGCTGACGATCACCAGCGGCGAGACCCGCACCATCGCCTGATAATCCTCGTTGAGAAAACCGATCTGCTTACGCACCGCGCGCTCGTGGGGCAGGCCGTAAATAGCTTCCAGTGCTTCGATTGAATCGATCATCGTGCATCCCTCGATGATTTAGAAAAACAGCCCCATGCGCCGCTCGTAACCGATCCGGCCCTTGTACGCTTCGCCGCTGTCGACGAAACCGTGTTTGGCGTACAGCGCGATCGCCGCGTCGTTATCGGCATCCACCGACAGTTCCAGCCCTTTGATCTCCGGCCATGCTTCACGCGCGACGTCGGGCAACGCTTGCAGGCAGGCCTTGCCATACCCCCTTGCCTTGCGCGCGGTGATCGACCTGCAAGGCGTGCAGGGTGGCGCTGTGTTCATCGGCCCAGGCCGGCAACACCGGCGGGCGCTTGAGCAGCAGGAACGCCACCGGCACTTGATCGGCCAGCAGGGCAAAGCCTTTCACGCCGGGGCCAGGTTTGGACAGCAGCGTGTGCAACGCACCGTGAATGTCGCCGGAAAACTTGATCTGCTCGGGATGGATTTCAATCGCCTCGACCTGCTGACGCTGCAAGGCGTTCAGGCTGTCGTACGGCACGAGTTGGGCTGACACGGGAATTTCCTTTTTCCTACAAAGGTGAGCCTCGGATTCTAGCGATTTTGTCTTCGGCGGAATTTTTTTGTTTCGTCTGTCGATCTGCCCGATGGCCGAACGACTAAGGGTGTCTTCACTACAAAAACTACGGAGAACACCATGAGCGCACACACTGAAATCCAGGCCCTGATCAACACTTATCGCGAAGCGGTGATGACCAAGAATGTCGACAAAGTCATGGCGTTGTACGCTGACGACATCGTCTCGTTCGATGCGATCAAGGCCCTGCAATTCAAGGGCAAGGCGGCTTATCGCGCGCACTGGGAAGCCTGCATGGAAATGTGCCCCGGCCCGCACGTTTTCGAGTTCCACGAGATCGCCATCGAGACCGCCGACAACCTCGCTTTCGCCCATTGGGTCACGCATTGCGGGGGGACCAACGACAAGGGCGAAACCCAGAGCTGCTGGATGCGCGCTACTGCGTGTTATCGGCCAGTGGGCGGGACGTGGAAGATTGTCCACGAGCACTGGTCGGCGCCGTTCGATCCGATGAGCGGCAGCACGCTGTTCGATGTGCAACCCTGATCTTCAGCCATAGTTGATCCGTTCGATTCAGGAGAAAGCCATGAAGTATTTATGCCTGGTCTACAGCGATGAGCGCCTGCTACACACCTCGCCCGACAGCCCGGAAGACGCCGAGTGCTGGGCCTATGCCGAGTCGATTCAGGGCAGCGGGCGGATGGTTGCCGCCGAAGCGCTGGAGTCGGTGCAGACTGCGACCACGGTGCGCATGCGCAACGGCAAGCTGTCGATTACCGATGGCCCGTTCGCTGAAACCAAGGAGCAACTGGCCGGGTTTTATCTGATCGATGCCAAGGATCTGAACGAAGCGATTCAGGTCGCCGGCCACATTCCGGCGGCCCGGGTCGGCAGCGTCGAAGTGCGTCCGGTGCGGCAGTTGAATGTCTGAAGTCCGGGCGCGGGTCGAGCAGGTCTATCGCGAAGACTCGCGGCGGATTCTGGCAACCCTGATTCGCCTGCTCGGCGATTTCGATCTCGCCGAAGAAGCCTTGCACGAGGCGTTCTTCGTCGCGGTCGAGCGCTGGCAGCGCGACGGTGTGCCCGACAATCCGCGCACCTGGCTAGTGTCCACCGGGCGTTTCAAGGCCATCGATGTGTTGCGCCGCCGCGCCCGCTTCAAGGCCTCGCAGCCGCTGTTGCTCGCGCAGCTCGAAGAGCTGGAACAGGCCGACTGGAGTGGCGAAGACGTGGAAGACGACCGCCTGCGGCTGATCTTCACCTGCTGTCACCCGGCCTTGGCGGCGGATGCGCAAGTGCCGCTGACCTTGCGTGAAGTCTGCGACCTGACCACCGAGGAAATCGCCCGCGCGTTTCTTTCGGCTCCGGCGGCGATTGCCCAGCGCATCGTGCGCGCGAAGGCGAAGATTCGCGACGCCAGAATCCCTTATCAAGTGCCGAGCCTGAACGAGTTGCCGGAGCGCCTCGACAGTGTGTTGCGGGTGATTTATCTGGTGTTCAACGAAGGCTATTCGGCGTCGATGGGCGCTGAATTGACCCGCGAGGATCTGACCCGCGAGGCGATCCGGCTCGGGCGGTTGCTGATGGAATTGCTGCCGGAGCCGGAGGTTATGGGGTTGTTGGCATTGATGCTGCTGCACGAGTCGCGACGGTCTGCGCGCAGCTCGCCAAGCGGGGAGCTGATTCTGCTGGACGACCAGGACCGCTCGCGCTGGGATGCCGGGCTGATTGCCGAAGGTTGCAGGCTGATCGAACGCGCGCTGAGTACGCGACGATTCGGTCCGTATTGCCTGCAAGCGGCGATTGCTGCGGTGCATGCCGAAGCGCCGTCAGCGGCGCAAACGGATTGGCAGCAGATCGTTGGCCTCTACGACGTGCTGTTGCGCGCAGTGCCGTCGCCGGTGATCGAATTGAACCGCGCCGTGGCGGTGGCCAAGCGTGATGGGGCGGTGGCCGGGCTGACGCTGATCGAAGGGATTCTGGATCGCGGCGAATTGCAGGATTACCACCTCGCGCATTCGGCGCGGGCGGAATTTTGTCGGCAGTTGGGTCGGGTAGAGCAGGCGCGGGCGGCGTACCGGCGAGCACTGGAACTGACCCGGCAGGAGCCGGAGCGGCGGTTTATCGAGGGGCGGCTGAGCGAACTGGATTGATCCGGGGAATTCATTGGCAGTGCCGGCCTCATCGCTGGCAAGCCAGCTCCCACAGTGTCTGCGCCGTACACAAAGTTAATGAACACCTCGGTACTTGTGGGAGCTGGCTTG
>NZ_JABULD010000331.1:0-5962 GCF_014060985.1 Pseudomonas sp. MD195_PC81_125 | reverse complement strand
TCGCAGCCTTTCGGCAGCTCCTACAGAGGCATTCCAATGTAGGAGCTGCCGAAGGCTGCGATCTTTTGACCTTCAACCAAAATCCCCGAATACCACTATCAGCCGTTTTTGCCCTACTGCCACATGACGGACGCATTACAACTCTAGGATTGGCCCCATCTGCTTGATGAGGTCTGTCCATGAATCCTGCCATCGCAACTGCCCTGACCAACCCCGGTGCGCCGATGAAAGTGCGCGGCGTGCAGAAGCGCTTCGGCGCCTTCACCGCACTGGATAACGTCTCCCTCGATGTCGCCGCCGGTGAGCTGGTGTGCCTGCTCGGCCCGTCAGGCTGCGGCAAGACCACGCTGCTGCGCTGCATCGCCGGGCTGGAGAAGCAGGACAGCGGCGAGTTGTACCTCGGTGACCGCGATGTTTCGCAGCTCGCGCCGCAAGCCCGGGATTACGGGATCCTGTTCCAGTCCTACGCGCTGTTCCCCAATCTGACTGTCGAAGCGAACATTGCCTACGGCCTCGCCGGCAGTGGTCGTGACGAAGTACGCCGTCGCGTCGGGCAGATGCTGGAACTGGTCGGTCTCACCGGCAGTGAGAAAAAGTACCCAGGCCAGTTGTCCGGCGGCCAGCAACAACGTGTCGCCCTGGCTCGTGCCCTGGCCCCGGCACCGTCGCTGTTATTGCTCGATGAGCCGATGTCGGCGCTGGACGCCCGGGTGCGCGAGCATCTGTGCACCGAACTGCGCCAGCTGCAGCGCAACCTCGGCATCACCACCCTGATGGTCACCCATAATCAGGACGAAGCCATGCTGATGGCCGACCGCATCGCCGTGATGCACAACGGTCGGGTCGAGCAGTACGCCACTCCGCAGGACATCTACAACCACCCGGCCACGCCATTCGTGGCCGAGTTTGTCGGGCAGGGCAACTGGCTGCCGTTCCAGCGCAGCAGCGCCAGTCACGCCCGGGTTGGCGGGATGGATGTGCGTCTGGCGGATGGCAGCGTGAGCGGCGCTTCGGGCCGGTTGTTCTGCCGCCCGGAAGCGATCAGCGTCAATCCGTTGGTGCACGAAGAAAACCTGTTCCCGGCCAAGGTTCGCGAGATCACGTTCCTCGGCAACCGCTGCCGCATGAGCTTCGAACTCGATCAGTTGCCGGGCCATTCGCTGCTCGCCGAACTGGCGCCGGAAGCCATGCCGCGCCTCGGCGCCCAGCAGATCATGGTCGCCTTGCCACCGCGCAGCCTGCAGGTGTTTGCCTGATGAGCGCGAACATTGCACTGCCGCTACCGCACAAGCAGGCGCGGCGAGTGTCCGGGGCCGAGGTCGGTGACCGGATCTTCGTCCTCGGCGGCAAACTCGTGCTGTTGTTGCTGCTTGGTGTCGCGGTGTTGCTGCCGTTGCTGGCGATCTTCTGGCGCGGCTTCAGCAGCGAGGCCGGGCAGGGCGGTGGCTGGCTCGCTGCGAAGGAACTGGTGAGCAGCGAGAATTTCCACTGGCTGCTCGGCAATAGCCTGAAGGTTTCCCTCAGCGTCGCGGCCATCGTCGTCCCGCTGGCCTACCTGTTTGCCTACGCTCTGCAGCGCACGCTGATGCCGGTCAAGGGCCTCTGGCGCGGGATTTCCCTGCTGCCATTGATGGCGCCGTCGATGCTGCCGGGGATCGCGCTGGTTTATCTGTTCGGCAACCAAGGCATGCTGCGTGGACTGCTCTCGGACAACATCTACGGGTTCTGGGGGATTGTGTTGGGCGAGGTGATCTACACCTTTCCCCATGCGTTGATGATTCTGCTGTCGGCGCTGTCGCTGGCCGATGCACGGCTGTTTGATGCGGCGTCGAGCATGGGTGCCAGTCCGGCGAAAGCCTTTCGCAGCATCACCTGGCCGGCGACCCGGCAAGCGGTATTTGCCGCGTTCTGTCTGGTGTTCACCCTGACCATCACCGATTTCGGCGTGCCGGTGGTGGTCGGTGGCGACTATCAAGTGCTGGCACTGGAGGCCTACAAAGCCGTGGTCGGCCAGCAGCAATTCGGCCGCGGCGCGTTGATCGGCATGGTGCTGTTGCTGCCGGCGCTGTTCAGCTTCGGCGTCGATGCCTGGCTGCGTCGGCGTCACGGCGATTCCATGAGTGGCCGTGCGCAAGTATTCAAACCAGCGCCGTCGAAAATGCGTGATGCCTGCTATCTGGCGATTGTTGTGTTGATCAGCGCGGCGTTGCTGCTGGTGTTCGGCATGGCGGTGTTTTCGTCGCTGGTGAAGTTCTGGCCTTACAACCTGTCGCTGTCGCTCAATCACTACCAGTTCAACGAAACCGCTGGCGGCGGCTGGCTGGCCTACGGCAACAGTCTGAAGATGGCGCTGGGCACGGCGCTGATTGGCAGCGTGCTGATCTTCACCGGCGCTTACCTGATGGAGAAAACCCGCAGCCAGCGCGGCCTCAATTTGGCGCTGCGCATGCTCAGTTTCATCCCGATGGCCGTGCCGGGGCTGGTACTCGGTCTGGGTTATGTCTTCTTCTTCAACCTCAGCGGCAACCCGCTGCACGTGCTGTACGGCACGATGACCCTGCTGATTGTCTGCACCATTGCTCACTATTTGACCACCGCACAAATGACCGCGACCACCGCACTGCGCCAGCTCGACGCGGAATTCGAAGCCGCTGCGCTGTCGCTCAAGGCCCCGCTGTACCGCCACTACCTGCGCGTCACCGTGCCGATCTGTTTGCCGGCGCTGCTGGACATCGTGCGCTACCTGTTTGTCTCGGCGATGACCACGGTGTCGGCGGCGATCTTCCTCTACAGCCCCGACACCATCCTCGCGGCGGTGGCGGTGCTGAACATGGATGACGCCGGCAATGTCGGCGGCGCGGCAGCGATGTCGACCCTGATTCTGTTCACCTCGGCAGGCGTGTCCTTGCTGCTGGCGTGGGCTTCGCGCGGCTTGCTGCGCCGTTCCCAGGCCTGGCGGCAAACCGCGCCCGGTCACTGATTTTCCCAACCTCAACTCAAGACAGGAAAACGATCATGTTCAAGCCTATGGCCCTGGCCGCTGCTGTGCTCGCTACTTTCAGCCTGAATGCCTTCGCGGCAAAAACCGAGTTGACGGTGTACACCGCCCTCGAAGCCGAGCAACTGACCGCTTACAAGGCTGCGTTCGAGAAGGCCAACCCGGACGTCGAAATCAAGTGGGTGCGTGATTCCACCGGAATCATCACCGCCAAACTGCTGGCCGAGAAGGCCCGTCCGCAGGCCGACGCGGTGTGGGGCCTGGCCGCGTCGAGCCTGGCGATCCTTGACCAGCAAGGCATGCTGCAAAGCTATGCGCCGAAGGATCTGGGCAAGATCGGCGCGAACTACCGCGACGCCGCCAACCCGCCCGCCTGGGTCGGCATGGACGTGTGGGCCGCGACCATCTGCTTCAACACCGTCGAAGCCGAAAAGCAGGGCCTGAGCAAACCGGTGAGCTGGCAAGACCTGACCAAGCCTGAGTACAAGGGCAAGATCGTCATGCCGAACCCGGCGTCGTCCGGCACCGGTTTCCTCGACGTCAGCGCCTGGCTGCAAACCTTTGGCGAGAAGCAGGGCTGGGCCTACATGGACGGTTTGCACCAGAACATCGGCCAGTACGTTCACTCCGGTTCCAAGCCTTGCAAACTGGCCGCTGCGGGCGAATTTCCGATCGGCATTTCCTTCGAATACCCGGCGGTACAGCTGAAACGCCAAGGCGCGCCGCTGGACATCATCCTGCCGAAGGAAGGCCTGGGCTGGGAGATCGAAGCGACTGCGGTGATCAAAGGCACGCCGCATGAAGACGCGGCGAAAAAACTCGCGGACTTCTCCGCCAGCGCCGAGGCGATGGATCTGTACAAGGAGAACTTCGCGGTTCTTGCGCAGCCGGGCATCGCCAAGCCGCAGACCGAACTGCCGGCCGACTACGAGCAGCGCCTGATCAAGAACGACTTCGCCTGGGCTTCGAAGAATCGCGACGAGATCCTGACCGAATGGCGCAAGCGCTATGACGGCAAGTCCGAGAAAGTCGCTGCCAAGTAAGATTTTTATCGACTGACAGGGCCTCATCGCTGGCAAGCCAGCTCCCACAGGGTTTTGCGCTGAACACGAATTTTGTGAACACCTCGATACCTGTGGGAGCTGGCTTGCCAGCGATGACGGTCTCTCATTCAGAGCACCTCTAAATGACCCAACACCAAGACCTGCTCATCGTCGGCGCCGGCATCCTCGGCCTGTCCCACGCCTACGCCGCCGCCAAACGCGGCCTCAAGGTCAGCGTTTTCGAACGCACCGCCACACCCCTCGGCGCCTCGGTGCGCAACTTCGGTCAGGCGCTGGTCACCGGGCAGCCACCGGGGCCGATGCTCGAACTGGCCAAGGCCAGCCGCGAGATCTGGGGCGACTGGGCGCAACTCGCCGGTCTGCAGCTCAAGCGCCACGGCTCGTACCTGTTCGCCCGCAGCGAAGCCGAAGAGCACTTGCTCGAAGCTTTCTGCAACGGCCGCGCCGTGGAGCACGGTTACAACGTGGCCTTGCTGCGTGGCGCTGCCCTGCGTGATCTGTACCACGGTCAGTTCAGCCACCACCGGGCGGCGCTGCACGGCATGGACGATCAACAGCTGTACTCGCGGGAAGCGATTCCGGCGTTGATCGACTACCTGCGCCGCGACCTCGGCGTCGAGTTTCACTTCTCGACGCTGGTGCGCGACGTGGAACCCGGGCACCTGTACAGCACCGCCGGTAGCTTCACGGCGAAGCAGGTCATTGTCTGCTCCGGCCACGATTATCAGACCCTGCTGGCCGAGCCGATCGCCGCGCTCGATCCGCAGATCTGCCGCCTGCAAATGCTCCGTGCCAAACCGCAGGTCGAGCTGAATCTGCAACACGCCTTGCTCACCGGTCTGAGCTGCGTGCACTACGGCGCTTTCGCTGACCTGCCGCAAGCGGCGGCGGTGCAGGCGCAGATCCTGCGCGAACAACCGCACCTGCACGACAACGGCATTCACCTGCTGATCAGCCCGACGCCGTATGGCGAGCTGATCATCGGCGACTCCCACCATTACGGCAGCGATCCGTCGCCGTTCAATGCCGAGCAAGTGGACAACTGGATGCTCGAGCTGGCCGAACAGACGCTGGGCTGCAAGGTGCAAGTGCTCGAGCGCTGGCAGGGCGTCTACGGTGCGCGTGGGCCGGGGCCGTTTTCGTTGCTGCGCCCGGCACCGGGGCTGAGTGTGGCGCTGATGCACACCGGCGTGGGCATGAGCGTCGGCCCGGCATTGGCCGAGCGCAACGTCGCGCAGTGGCTGGAGGAAATCTGATGGATCACCCACAAATCGTCGCTCGGGTATTCGGGTTGTACGAGCGCTTCGGCACCAGCGATTACATCGGCGAGCCAGTGTCGCAGATCGAGCACATGTCTCAGGCCGCGCAGTTGGCGATGGCTGAAGGGTTTGATGATGAAGTGGTGCTGGCGGCGTTCTTCCATGACATCGGCCATTTGTGTGCCGAGGGCGCCGAGAACATGGGCGGGTATGGCGTGGTCAGCCATGAGCGCCTGGGTGCGGATTATTTGCGTGAGGCGGGTTTCAGTGAGCGTATGGCGCGGCTGGTGGAATATCACGTTGAGGCCAAGCGTTACCTGACCTTGCGCGAGCCTGGGTATTTCGAGCGCTTGAGTGAAGCGAGTCGCCGGACCCTGGAGTACCAGGGCGGGGTGATGAGCGAGGAGGAGGCGGATGCGTTTGAGCGTGATCCGTTGTGTGCCGTGAGTTTGCGCATGCGCCAGTGGGATGAGCAGGCCAAGGAGATGGATGTACCGGTGATTGACCTTCAGGTGTTGAAGGGGAAAGCGGTGCGTCTTTTGTCTTCTTAGGTCTTGGAACCGAGTGGCTGCCATCGCTGGCAAGCCAGCTCCCACAGGTATCTTGGTTGATCACAAAATGGGTTTTCACCGAGAACCCTG
>NZ_JABULD010000603.1:0-5719 GCF_014060985.1 Pseudomonas sp. MD195_PC81_125 | reverse complement strand
TGTAGGAGCTGCCGCAGGCTGCGATCTTTTGATCTGCTATAAAGCAGCTTCTGGCTTGTGCGCCACAAACCGCATCATCCATTCCGCCACGGTGGTGCCATGGTGCTCCTGCTCCAGGCTGGCCACGCCTTTGGAATAGATCTGTGACCCCAGCGCGTCCTGGCGCAGATCCAGCAGTGCCCGCGAATAGTCGTGGATGAATTCCGGGTGGCCCTGGAAGCACAGCACCTGATCGTTGATGTGGTACGCGGCAAACGGGCAGAAATCGCTGGAAGCGATGACCGTGGCGTTTTCCGGCAACGCCGTGACCTGATCCTGGTGGCTGATCAGCAACGTCAGCTCTTCCCGCACCGGGCTCATCCACGGTGCCTTGGCCGCCAGTTTGTAGTTGTGGGTGCCGACGCCCCAGCCCTGAGTGGCGCGCTCACTCTTGCCGCCCAGCAACAGCGCCAGCAGTTGATGGCCGAAGCACACGCCGAGCAGCTTGTCGCCACGCTCGTAACGGGTCAGCAAGTATTGCTTGAGGGTCTGGATCCACGGGTCGGTGCCGAACGAATCGGCCTTGCTGCCAGTGATCAGGTACGCATCGAAGTTCAGATCGTCGCTTGGGTATTCACCCTGCATCACGTTGTACACGGTGAACTCGGCGGCAATCGGTTGCTGCGAGAACAGGCGCTGGAACATCTGCCCGTAACCCTGATATTGATCGACCAGTTCCGGACGCAGGATGTCGGTTTCCAGAATGCAGATGCGTAGCGACATAAAAAATACCTGACACGTGATGGGAATAATGAACACCCAGAGCCTGCCTTGAAACACCCCGGCAAGGCAAGCCCCGCAGCGCTCAGCCGATCACTTAAAACAACTCGCCGTTCGCGGCTTTTTCCAGCAACAACGCCGGTGGCGCAAAGCGCTCGCCGTACTGCTCGGCCAGATACTGCGCGCGTGCGACGAAGTCCTGCACGCCGTACTGATTGATAAACTGCAATGCGCCGCCGGTCCATGGGGCAAACCCAATGCCGAAGATCGAGCCGACGTTGGCATCTGCCGTCGAAGTCAACACACCCTCCTCTACGCAGCGCACAGTTTCCAGAGCCTGCACGAACAGCAGACGATCACGCACATCCTTCGGCGAAATCTGCCCGTCAGCCTTCTCGAAACGCGTCTTCAACTCCGGCCACAGATGCTTCTGACCACCCGCCGGGTAATCGTAGAAGCCCCCGCCGGCAGCTTTGCCCGGGCGCTTGTATTCGTTGAGCAGCAAGTCAATCACAGCGAACGCCGGATGCTCTGTCAGCGGTTTCCCTTCCGCTTGCAGGTCTTTGGCCGTTTGCTGACGGATATGGCTCATCAGGCTGAGGGAAACTTCGTCGGAGATCGCCAGCGGCCCGACCGGCATCCCGGCCTTGCGCGCTTCGGTCTCGATCATCGGCGCACTCACACCCTCGCCGAGCATGGCGATGCCTTCGTTAGTGAAAGTGCCGAACACCCGCGAGGTAAAGAAGCCACGACTGTCGTTGACCACGATCGGGGTTTTCTTGATCTGCAGGACGAAGTCGAAACCACGCGCCAGGGTTTCAGCACTGGTCTGCGCACCCTTGATGATTTCCACCAGCGGCATTTTGTCCACCGGGCTGAAGAAATGCAGACCGATGAACTTGCTCTGATCGGGTACTGCCGTCGCCAGTCCGGTAATCGGCAACGTTGACGTGTTGGAGGCAATCACCGCGTCAGGACCGACAATTTTTTGCGCGACCGCAGAGACGTTGGCCTTCAGTTCACGGTCTTCGAACACCGCCTCGATGATCAGATCGCAACCCGCCAGATCGGCATCGCTCTCGCTGGCCTGGATCCGCGCCAGCACCGCCTCGCGTTTCTCAGTCGTCATCTGCCCACGGGCGACTTTCTTGTCCAGCAATGCCGCCGAGTGGGCCTTGCCCTTCTCGGCCGCCGCCAGGTTGATGTCCTTGAGCACCACGTCGATACCGGCCGAAGCACTGACGAAGGCGATACCGGCGCCCATCATGCCTGCGCCGAGCACACCGACCTTGCGCGTGACATAGGGCTCAAAGCCCTGCGGCCGCGAACCGCCAGCATTGATTTCGTTGAGCTGAAACCAGAAGGTGCCGATCAGGTTTTTCGAAATCTGCCCGGTGGTCAGTTCGGTGAAGTAACGCGTTTCGATCAGGTGCGCGGTGTCGAAGTCGACCTGCGCGCCCTCCACCGCCGCGCAGAGGATTTTCTCCGGCGCGGGCAGCGTGCCCTGAGTCTTGCTGCGCAGGATTGACGGCGCAATCGCCAGCATCTGCGCGACCTTCGGATTCGACGGCGTGCCGCCGGGAATCTGGTAGCCCTTCACGTCCCAGCGCTGCACCGCACTCGGGTTGGCGACAATCCAGGCGCGCGCCTTGGCCAGCAACTCGTCACGATCCGCCGCCAGCTCATCGATCAGACCGGCCTGCAACGCCTGCTGTGGACGGATCTTCTTGCCTTCGAGCAGATACGGCAGCGCCTTTTCGATCCCCAGCATACGCACCATACGCACCACCCCGCCGCCGCCCGGCAACAGTCCGAGGGTTACTTCCGGCAGACCGAGTTGCACCGCCGCATCGTCCAGCGCCACCCGGTGATGGCACGCCAGGCAGATTTCCCAGCCTCCGCCGAGCGCCGCACCGTTGATCGCTGCGACCACCGGTTTGCCGAGGGTTTCCAGGGTGCGCAATTGCCCCTTGAGGCCCAGCACCATGTCATAGAACGCTTTGGCCTCGGGTTTACCGACCTTGATCAGCTCATTGAGATCGCCGCCGGCAAAGAAGGTTTTCTTCGCCGAGGTGATGATGACCCCGGCAATGCTGTCTTTTTCCGCCACCAGCCGCGCGACGCAGGCGCCCATGGCCTGGCGGTATACGGCGTTCATAGTGTTGGCGCTCTGGCCCGGCATGTCGATGGTCAGCACGACGATGGCGTCCTGACCTTTTTCGTAACGAATGGCTTCGCTCATAACAAGGTTCCTTGAATTCGGGGCTCAAAGGCGTTCGATGATGGTGGCAATGCCCATGCCGCCGCCGACGCACAGCGTCGCCAGGCCGTAACGCAGCCCCCGGGTTTCCAGCTCATCGAGCAAGGTGCCGAGGATCGCGCAACCGGTGGCGCCCAGCGGATGGCCCATGGCGATCGAGCCGCCGTTGACGTTGACCTTGTCCGGGTCGACCGCCATGTCCTTGATGAACTTGAGCACCACCGAGGCAAACGCTTCGTTGACCTCGAACAGGTCGATGTCTTCCACGCGCAAACCGGCCTTGGCCAGTGCCTTGCGGGTGGCCGGCGCCGGGCCGGTGAGCATGATCGTCGGGTCAGTACTGGTCACCGCCGTGGCGACGATACGCGCCCGAGGCTGCAAACCCAGCGCACGGCCCTTGGCTTCGGAGCCGATCAACATCAGCGCCGCACCGTCGACGATCCCGGAGCTGTTGCCCGGCGTGTGTACGTGGTTGATTCGCTCGACGTGGCTGTAAACCCGCAGCGCGGTGGCATCGAAGCCCATCTGGCCGATCATTTCGAAACTTGGCTTGAGTTTGCCCAGGCCTTCCATCGTCGATTCGGCGCGAATGAATTCGTCGTGGTCGAGCAGGATAATGCCGTTCTGGTCCTGCACCGGCACCAACGACTTGTTGAACGAACCGTCGGCCCGTGCCCGCGCAGCTTTCTGCTGCGAGTGCAACGCATAGGTATCGACATCCTCACGGCTGAAGCCCTCAAGGGTAGCGATCAGATCCGCACCAACGCCCTGCGGGGTGAAGTGGCTGTGCAGGTTGGTCTGCGGGTCCAGCGCCCAGGCGCCGCCGTCGCTGCCCATCGGCACCCGCGACATCGACTCGACGCCACCGACCACCACCAGGTCTTCGAAACCGGAGCGGACTTTCATGGCGCCAAGATTCACCGCTTCCAGACCGGAGGCGCAGAAGCGGTTGATCTGTACACCGGCAACGCTGACGTCCCAGTCCGCCACCTGCACCGAGGTTTTGGCGATATCGGAACCCTGATCGCCAATCGGCGTGACGCAACCGAGTACCACGTCATCGACTTGGCTGGTGTCCAGCGCGGTACGGCTCTGCAGTGCGGTCAACAGCCCCGCGACCAGATTCACCGGTTTGACGCTGTGCAGCGCGCCATCGGCCTTGCCTTTGCCGCGGGGCGTACGCAGCGCATCGAAAATCAAAGCTTGGGTCATGACGTCCTCGAACCTGTGCGGTGAGTGAATTTCGTGGTTTCACTGTTATCCCGCGCCGTCGAGGATTCAATGACCACAGCGCTCAATGATGTTGACGCGCACGCTCAGACGGACGGTCATCCACCTTCAGGTGAACCGGTTCAGGTCGGCGAGTTGTCTAGCAAGCGGTCGGCGCAGAAGCTGGCAATACGCCTCATGTCTTTTTTTATTGCCAGCAGCAGTAAATACATACGAAATGGATCTAAGCCGCGCGTGACGCGGGCTCTAAGGTAGTACATGTACGTCAGGGTCGTCGGGTTTTGCCGGGGCCGACGTTCTTCTACAGGAAGTGCAGCGTTTGCCGTCATGGATATGCAGGCAAACATCAGGAAATAACAATAAAGGCGGTCAAGCCATGTTCAAACAACCGAAAGTTCGTCAAGCCGGGCTCATTCTTTTCGCCACCACGCTGTTGCTGATTTTGCCGAACCTGACCAAGGTCATCGGCTGACTCGCCGGCCGGGTGCATTTCATTGCCATCAACAATGTGACTGGCCCGCTTCCCGGGCCAGCGTGGCTGTGCCAACCTTTGCGCACTCCTACGACATGGACGGCGATCATTTGAAAACGCTCATTGTGTTCTGGGCCCTGCTGCTAAGCATGCCCTTGTCTGCCGCACAGCTGGATCTGCAGCTCGGCGCAACCCGTCACACCTGGCAGACCGAGGAATTGCTCAAGCACCCTCAGGTACAAACCCTGACCATCAACAATGATGTGTCTTACAAGAAGGACATGACTTATCGCGCCGTCCCGGTCGCGGCACTTCTGACGGGCATCAAACCGGGCGATCATCTGCAAGCGGTCGCGCTGGACGGCTTTGCCGCCGAGCTCAGCGCTGCACCGTTGCTCAATACCAAAGGCGCACGGGCCTGGCTGGCGATCGAAGACCCGACGCAGCCGTGGCCGCCGCTGTCCGAAGGCAAGCACAGCGCAGGGCCGTTCTATCTGGTATGGACCGACCCGCAGGCCGGCAATATCAGCCCGGAACAATGGCCGTTCCAGGTGGCAAGCATCAAGCGCATGGCGCCAGTGGCCGAGCGCTTCCCTGCCCTGTTGCCGGATCCCGCGCTGAAAGCGAATGACCCGGTGAATCAGGGTTTTGCGCTATTCCAGAAGAACTGCCTGGCCTGCCACCGCTTGAACGGTGCGGGCGATGCGCAGTTCGGACCGGACCTGAACATCCCGTACAACCCGACCGAGTATTTCGGCGCGGACTTCCTCAAGCGCTACATTCGTGATCCACAGAGTTTGCGCCAGTGGCCGCAGGCGAAGATGCCGGGGTTTTCGGCGGAGGTTTTGCCGGAGGCGGATTTGCAGTTGCTGGTCGGCTATTTGCAGCACATGGCTGGGCGCAAGATCAAGCCCTGACGCCACTCCGTATGTGGGAGCGAGCCTGCTCGCGAAAGCGGAGTTTCAGACATCTCATTGCTGACTGATAAACCGCTTTCG
>NZ_JABULD010000057.1:0-5371 GCF_014060985.1 Pseudomonas sp. MD195_PC81_125 | reverse complement strand
GCGACCGTTTGGCGCAGCCAAACACAGCGAGAGGAGGTGCAGCGAAGCAAACCGTAGGCCGCTGCCCCCCCGGATGAATCCCGCAGCGAAGGAACCCGAGCCTAAGCGAGGGCCGAACGTCAGGGTAAAGCCCTTTGGTTACTTTGGGGCTTTTGCCAAAGTGACCCGCCGTCAGGGCGGAACCCTAAGCCGCCGTTACCGCAGCAACGGATATGTACTCATAACCACCAACCACGAAGGCCCAAGTCCGATAACCGCCCACAAAAAAATGCCCCGATCTCTCAACCAGGGCATTTCTCTCAACCATGCAACCAACGCTTAGTGCGAAACCGCCCCACTCGCCCCCAACCCCGTCTGCGAACGCACAAACTGCGGGAAGAACAGCGCCCGCTCGTTCTCGGCCGCCGCCGACTTGTCGGTGATCGAGAAGAACCAGATACCGATGAACGCAATGATCATCGAAAACAACGCCGGGTACTCGTAAGGGAAGATCGCCTTCTCGTGATGTAGAATCTGCACCCAGATGGTCGGGCCGAGGATCATCAGACCCACCGCACTCACCAGCCCCAACCAGCCACCGACCATCGCGCCGCGGGTCGTCAGCTTCTTCCAGTACATCGAAAGCAACAGCACCGGGAAGTTGCAGCTCGCCGCAATCGAGAACGCCAGGCCGACCATGAACGCGATGTTCTGGCTTTCGAACAGGATGCCCAGACCAATCGCCAGCACACCCAGGGCGATGGTGGTGATCTTCGACACGCGAATCTCATCCTTGTCGTTGGCCTTGCCCTTCTTGATCACACTGGCATACAGGTCGTGAGACACCGCCGAAGCACCGGCCAGGGTCAGACCGGCCACCACCGCCAGAATGGTCGCGAACGCCACCGCCGAGATGAAGCCGAGGAAAATACTGCCACCCACTGCGTCAGCCAGGTGCACCGCCGCCATGTTGTTGCCGCCGAGCAGAGCGCCCGCTGCATCTTTGAAGGCCGGGTTGGTGCTGACCAGCAGGATGGCGCCGAAGCCGATGATGAAGGTCAGGATGTAGAAGTAGCCAATGAAGCCGGTGGCATACAGCACGCTCTTGCGCGCTTCTTTCGCGTCACTCACGGTGAAGAAGCGCATCAGGATGTGTGGCAGGCCAGCAGTACCGAACATCAGTGCCAGGCCCAGGGAGAACGCCGAAATCGGGTCTTTCACCAGACCGCCCGGGCTCATGATCGCCTCACCTTTGGGGTGAACCTTGATCGCCTCGGAGAACAGCATGTTGAAGTCGAAGTTGACGTGCTTCATCACCATCAGCGCCATGAACGAAGCACCGGACAGCAACAGCACCGCCTTGATGATCTGCACCCAGGTGGTCGCCAGCATGCCACCGAACAGCACGTAGAGGCACATCAGGATACCGACCAGAATCACCGCCACGTAGTAGTCGAGGCCGAACAGCAGCTGGATCAGCTTGCCGGCACCGACCATTTGCGCGATCAGGTAGAACGCCACCACCACCAGCGAACCGCAGGCAGACAGCGTGCGGATCTGGGTTTGCCCGAGGCGGTAGGACGCCACGTCGGCAAAGGTGTATTTACCCAGGTTACGCAGACGCTCGGCGATCAGGAACAGAATGATCGGCCAGCCCACCAGGAAGCCGATCGAGTAGATCAGGCCATCGTAGCCAGAGGTGAACACCAGTGCGGAAATCCCCAGGAAGGACGCCGCCGACATGTAGTCGCCGGCAATCGCCAGACCATTCTGAAAGCCGGTGATCTTGCCGCCCGCGGCGTAGTAGTCGGCAGCCGACTTGTTGCGCTTGGACGCCCAGTAGGTGATGCACAGGGTCGCACCGACGAACACCACGAACATGGCGATCGCGGAAACGTTGAGTGGTTGTTTGTGGACTTCGCCGGTCAAGGCGTCAGCAGCCCAGACAGCCGGAGCGAATGCTGCGATGCTCAAAAGAGCCAGTAGACGCCGGATCATTGCTGAGCCTCCTTGAGAATCGCATTGTTCAGGTCGTCAAACTCGCCATTGGCGCGTCGCACGTAGATACCGGTCAGGACGAAGGCCGAGACAATCAGCCCGACACCGATCGGAATGCCCCAGGTAATCGAAGACCCGGGGCTGAGTTTCGCGCCGAGCACTTGCGGCCCGTAAGCAATCAACAGGATGAATCCGGAATACAGCCCGAGCATGATCGCCGAGAGTATCCAGGCGAATTTTTCTCTTTTTCTCACCAGCTCCTTGAAGCGCGGGCTGTTTTGAATCGAGAGGTAGATGCTGTCGTTCATTGTTTTTATCCTCGCAGCACAGATTATTGTTGGAACGTATCCACTGTATGCGGCTGCGGAACGGCTTCCAGACGACCTTAGTATTAGAACGACATGACGTTTTCGCCAATTTTCGGACGCTAATTAGCCGAAAGAATTGGAAAGCGGCTTTGAAACAGCCGTAAACCCTGCAAGACGGGACTTGTCGCTGGAAATAAATGTGGGAGCGAGCTTGCTCGCGAAGGCGTCGTATCAGTCAACATTTCTGTCAACTGTTACACCGCTTTCGCGAGCAAGCTCGCTCCCACAGGGGTCAGGCGTTGTTGGTACTTTTATTTGGTCCAGTCAGCCACGCGGTCCGGGTGCTTGGCGACCCAATCCTTGGCCGCCGCGTCAGGCTTGGCGCCATCCTGGATGGCCAGCATGACTTCGCCGATCTCGTCTTTCGACGCCCACTGGAAGTTTTTCAGGAACTTGGCCACTTCCGGTGCCTTGGTAGCCAATTCTTTGCTACCGATGCTGTTTACGGTTTCAGCCGCGCCATACACGCCTTTCGGATCGTCGAGGAAGCGCAGTTTCCACTTGGCGAACATCCAGTGCGGCACCCAACCGGTGACGGCAATCGATTCGTTCTTCTTCTCGGCACGGGTCAGCTCGGCAATCATGCCGGCGCCGGAACTGGCCTTGAGGGTGTATTTGTCCAGACCGTAATCCTTGATCGCCTGATCGGTCTTGAGCATCACGCCCGAGCCGGCATCGATGCCGACGATGCGGTTCTTGAAGCTGTCATCGGTCTTGAGGTCTTCGATCGATTTCGCCTTGACGTACTCCGGCACGATCAGGCCGATTTTCGCATCCTTGAAGTTCGGGCCATAATCGACGACCAGATCCTTGTTCTTCGCCCAGTATTCGCCATGGGTCACCGGCAACCAGGCCGAGAGCATCGCATCGAGTTTGCCGGTGGCCACGCCCTGCCACATGATCCCGGTGGCGACGGCTTGCAGCTTCACGTCGTAACCGAGTTTCTGCTTGATCACTTCGGCCGCCACGTGGGTGGTCGCGACGCTGTCGGACCAGCCGTCAACGTAACCGATGTTCAGGGTCTGTTTTTCAGCGCTGGCGAATGTGGAACTCATCGCAAGCACCAGAGCGGCACCTGCGCCTAAAAGTCGTCGCATCTTCATCGTTTACTTCCCCGAAATGCTGCGCCCGACGGATGCCGGGCATCGTCAACGTATTGTTATGGTGCACAGCGCCCCCATCACGCCTGACCGTAAACTCGTCCGAACATCAGTCGTCTTTTCTATAAGGGTACTGACGCTTTCGATCATCGGCCTGACGCCAAACGCGACCTGCTCTGTCAGCGACCTCAATACACCGAGAAACGACATCAGAAGGCCATTAATCACCTCTGAATAATTGGCGCCAGACAATCCGCCCGAACTTTGCATGTGCAAACCCTGCAGGCCACCAACCCGCGGATAAATGCAGGTAACATGCGTCGCTTTGCAGCCACTCGGCCTGACCATGTCCGCGACCTCCCGCTTCCCGCTTGTTCCTTATCTCTTTGCCTGCCTGTTCGGCCTGTTGGCCCTCGGTGGCTTCTGGTATGGCCTCGGCAAACCGGTGATTCTGCCGGATGCCGCGACCCCGACGCACAAATTGCAATGCGCCTCCTACACGCCGTTCGACAAGGATCAGTCGCCGTTCGACGTGCCGTTCAAACTGCGCCCGGAACGCATGGACGCCGACCTCGCCCTGCTGGCGACGCGTTTCGAATGCATCCGCACCTACTCGATGACCGGCCTCGAAGCCCTGCCGGATCTGGCGCGCAAGCACGGTTTGAAGCTGATGATCGGCGCCTGGGTCAACAGCAACCCGGTGGACACCGCAAAAGAAGTCGACCTGCTGATTGCTTCGGCCAACGCCAACCCGGATGTGGTCAGCGCAGTCATCGTCGGCAACGAAGCCTTGCTGCGCAAGGAAGTCACCGGCGCGCAACTGGCGAAGCTGATCAACAAGGTCAAAAGCCAGGTCAAGCAACCGGTCACCTATGCCGATGTCTGGGAGTTCTGGCTCAAGCACCCGGAAGTCGCGCCGGCGGTGGATTTCCTGACCATTCACTTGCTGCCGTACTGGGAAGACGATCCGTCGAACATCGACGTCGCCCTGCAACATGTGGCGGATGTACGCCAGGTGTTCGGCAACAAATTCGCGCCCAAAGACGTGATGATCGGCGAGACCGGCTGGCCCAGCGAAGGTCGCCAGCGCGAAACCGCCCTGCCGAGCCGGGTCAACGAGGCAAAGTTCATTCGTGGTTTTGTCGCGATGGCCGAAAAGGAAGGCTGGCACTACAACTTGATCGAAGCGTTCGACCAGCCATGGAAGCGTGGCAGCGAAGGTGCAGTCGGCGGTTACTGGGGCCTGTTCGATGCCGATCGCCAGGACAAGGGCGTGCTCGCCGGGCCGGTGAGCAATGTGCCGTACTGGAAAGCATGGCTGGGCGTCGGTGGACTGATTTTCCTCGGCACGCTGCTGCTCGGCGGCCGAGTGCGCACCACCCGATCGGCATTGATCCTGCCGCTGCTCGGTGCGCTGGCCGCCTGTTCGATCGGCGCCTGGGGCGATCTGGCGCGAGTGACCACGCGGTTTGCCAGCGAATGGCTGTGGGTCGGCTTGCTGACCGTATTGAATCTGTTGGTGCTGGCACATGCCGCACTGAGCCTGAGCGCCCGCCAGGGTTGGCGTGAACGCGCGTTCAGTCTGCTGGAACGCCGCGCCGGATGGCTGGTTGCCGTGGCCGGTTTTGCGGCAGCGGTGATGATGCTGGAGATGGTTTTTGACGCACGCTATCGCAGCTTTGCCAGCATGGCGTTCATTCTGCCGGCGCTGGTGTATGTGTGCCGCCCGGTCAGCGTGCCGCGTCGGGAAATCGCCCTGCTGACCTTTATCATCGGCGCCGGCATTGCGCCGCAGCTGTATGAAGAAGGCTTGTTGAATCAGCAGGCGTGGGGCTGGGCGCTGGTCAGCGGTTGATGGTCGCTGCGTTGTGGCGCTGTCTGCGGGTTCGCAGTCGCTGATTAGCAGCAAGATCAAAARGATCGCAG
>NZ_JABULD010000532.1:0-8070 GCF_014060985.1 Pseudomonas sp. MD195_PC81_125 | reverse complement strand
AAACGGCCGCGGACGCACCGGCGGCGATACTGGCGGCGGACTGCGCAGCGGTTGGCGCACCGGCAAAGGGGTCGGGGTCGGCAATGCCACAGGTTCGGGCATGGGTTCAGCGTGTCGACTGAAGGCAAACGACTGCGGGATGCCGATCGAGCGCATGCCCAGACGCCCGAGCAGACTGCCCTCGGCCGGGCCGATGAACAGCACGCCATCCACGTGAGTCAGACGCTTGAGCACTTCAAACACCTGCTTCTGGGTCGGCTGGTCGAAATAGATCAGCAGGTTGCGGCAGAACACAAAATCGAACGGCGGCTCACCCGCCAGTAGCGTCGGATCCAACACATTGCCGGCCTGCAGGCGCACCTGCTCACGCACCGCTTCGCTGACCCGATGGCCGTCCTGTTCGGCGGTGAAATGACGCTCGCGAAAGCCCAGATCCTGACCCCGAAACGAGTTCTTGCCGTACAGCCCGCGCCGCGCCTTGTCCACCGACAGCGGGCTGACATCCATGCCATCGACCTTGAACTGATGGGGCTTGAGCCCGGCATCGAGCAAGGCCATGGCAATCGAGTAGGGTTCTTCACCGGTCGAACACGGCAGGCTGAGGATGCGCAGCGCACGCATGTTGTTCAATTGGTCCAGACGCTTGCGCGCCAGCTTGCCGAGCGTGGCGAAGGATTCCGGGTAACGGAAAAACCAGGTTTCAGGGACGATCACCGCTTCGATCAACGCTTGCTGTTCATCCCGCGAACCTTGCAGCAGTTGCCAGTATTCATCGCTGTGCGCCGCTTGCGAGAGCGTGGTGCGTTGGCGCACCGCGCGCTCGATGATCGCCGGTCCCACCGACGTGACATCCAGACCGATGCGTTCCTTGAGGAAATCGAAAAAACGCTGATCGCTGCTCATGACGGCGTCTCATGCGGCGCGGGAAAGAGCAGGCTGCGCACGGCGTCATCCAGCAAGTCGTTGACCCGCACCCACTGCACCAGGCCCTGGGCATCTTCGCGTACCGGGCCGAGGTACGGCGCCTGACGATTGTCCAGACCATACGGCTGAAAATCCTCGGGATTGCAGCGCAGGGTGTCGGTCGCCTGTTCGAGTATCAGTCCGAGCCAGCGTGGCGACTGCCGTTGATCCGGGCGGTAATGCACCAGCACCAACCGGGTGCTGGTGCGCGCCTCGGCCGGTTGACCGAAGGTCAGCGCACTGAGGTCGATAGCCGGCACCACCGCACCACGATAGGCGAACACCCCGGCGACCCACTTCGGCGCCTGGGCAATTGGCTTCAACGGTACGCGCGGCAGAACCTCCGCCACTTCAGTGGCGCGCAATGCATAGCGTTCGTTGCCGATGCGAAACAGCAGAAACAGCGCCTGTCTGGCCACTGGCGCAGCGCTGCGTTTGGCAGTGATTTCGCTCATCAGACTTTGAATCGCGAAACGCCACTGCGCAGCCCGACGGCCACCTGGCTCAGTTCGTCGATGGCGAAACTGGCCTGACGCAACGACTCGACGGTCTGGCTGCTGGCGTCGCCCAACTGCACCAGCGCATGGTTGATCTGTTCGGCGCCGGTGGCCTGGGCCTGCATGCCTTCGTTGACCATCAACACCCGCGGCGCCAGCGCCTGCACCTGATGGATGATCTGCGACAGTTGCTCGCCGACCTGCTGCACTTCGGCCATGCCCCGGCGCACTTCTTCGGAGAACTTGTCCATGCCCATCACACCGGCAGACACCGCCGACTGGATCTCGCGGACCATCTGTTCAATGTCATACGTGGCGACGGCGGTCTGATCCGCCAGACGCCGCACTTCGGTGGCGACCACGGCAAAACCACGGCCGTACTCACCGGCCTTCTCGGCCTCGATGGCGGCGTTAAGCGACAGCAGGTTGGTCTGGTCGGCAACCTTGACGATGGTCACCACCACCTGATTGATGTTGCCGGCCTTCTCGTTGAGGATCGCCAGTTTCGCGTTGACCAGGTCAGCCGCGCCCATCACCGAGTGCATGGTGTCTTCCATGCGCGCCAGGCCTTGCTGGCCGGACCCGGCGAGCACCGAGGCCTGATCGGCGGCGGTGGACACTTCGGTCATGGTGCGCACCAGATCCCGCGAGGTGGCGGCGATTTCCCGCGAGGTCGCGCCGATTTCGGTGGTGGTGGCGGCGGTTTCGGTGGCGGTGGCCTGTTGCTGCTTCGATGTGGCGGCGATCTCGGTCACCGAGGTGGTCACCTGCACCGACGAACGCTGGGCCTGAGACACCAGCGAGGTCAGCTCGGTCATCATGTCGTTGAAGCCGGTTTCCACCGCGCCGAACTCGTCCTTGCGATCCAGATTCAGACGGCTGCTCAAGTCACCGGTGCGCATGATTTCGAGGATCTTCACGATGCGGTTCATCGGCGCCATGATTGCGCGCATCAGCAGCAGGCCACAGGCACCTGCCGCCAGCACGGCCACCAGCAGCGAGACAAACATGCTGACCTTGGCCGCCGCTACCGCCTCGTCGATGTTGGCCATGGCCTGATCGGCGACCCGCTTGTTCTCACCGATGATGTCGTTGAGTTTCATGCGGCCGGTGTACTAGGCCGGGGTCAGCTTCTCGGTAAACAGCTTGACCGCCTCGGCTTCGAGATTGCGCTTGTGCAGATCGAGTACCTGATCCTGAATCTGCATGTAGGTGTCGTGGTCCTTCTCGAACGCAGCGAACTCGACCCGGTCTTCGTCGGTGGTGACGGTGCTGCGATAGTTGGCCATCTGCTCTTGCAGGCGCGTCTCGAACGCCTTGTAGTCCGCCGCATCTTCACTGCTGATGCCCTGCCCCTCCTTGAGCCCCAGCAGTTCCTGGGTCTGCAGGTAACTGTCGACCCACGCACCGCGAATCATCGAGCTGTAATAGACGCCGGGAACGGCGTCATCACGCACGCTGCTTTCACTGGCTTCGATTTTCAGCAGGCGGGAATACGAAACAACGACCATCAGCAACATGATGGCGATAATCACCGCAAAGCTCGCCAAAATGCGTTGGCGCAACGTCCAGTTCTTCACAGTGATTCCTCGTGCCTAAGTCGAAATGCGGGGAGTATAGCCGAGGGCGGTGTTTCATTTATAAGACGCTTTTTAACCCTCGGGCCTGCCAGGCATGGATGGCCGGGAGGCTCTGGGGTGGGACTGTCCGACAATCCGGGGCTGGCGTGCCAGTGATGGAACGGCAAAAAGGGGCGCTGGATCGGCCATTGCTGTGGATGCGCAGCTGAAAACGCAATCGTGAGCAGGCTTCGGCGTCTGGCCCAAAACCTTGTAGGAGCTGCGGCACGCTGCGATCTTTTGCTGTTGGCTTAAAAAATCAAAAGATCGCAGCGTACCGCAGCTCCTACATGAATACCGTGTTCAGGCAGTTCTACAGCGATACCTGGCGCACCTGATTCTCCAGTTCTACCTTCAACCCCGGCTCCAGCTTCAGTTGCTTGGCCAGTTCCTCCAGATACGCCTTTTCCATAAAGCTCTCCTCATCCACCAGCATCACGCTGGCGATGTACATTTCCGCCGCCATCTCCGGCGTACTCGCGGCGCGGGCGACGTCGCTTGGGTCGAGGGGTTTGTTGAGTTCGGCGTGCAGCCAGTGTTGCAGTTCCTGATCGTTGTCGAGTTTGATGAATTCGCCTTCGATCAATTGGCGCTCGCGATCATCGATATGGCCATCAGCCTTTGCAGCGGCGACCAGTGCTTTGAGAATGGCCTGGCTGTGTTGCTCGGCTTGCGCCGGTGGCAAGCGGTCGAGGGTTTGCGGTTCGGTTTGTGGGGCGGTGCCTTTTTTGCGCGTTCCAGTTGCCGTAGGCCTTGTAGGCCAGCACACCCAGTGCTGCGAGGCCGCCGTAGATCGCGACTTTGCCGCCGACCTTGCGTACTTTCTTGTTGCCGAGAAGCAGCCCCATCGCTCCGGCCGCCAGCGCACCACCGCCGGCTCCCCGACAGCAGTCCTCCCAGCGCCCCTGAGCCTGAAGACCCACCCAGCAAACCGCCCAGGCCGCCAGCCGCCGGTTTGTTCTGCGCGCCGCCGGCCTTGTTCTGCAACAGATCCTGGCCGGATTTGAGTAGTTGGTCGAGCAATCCACGGGTGTTCATGTTCCGCCTCCAAAGCAGGGGTTATCCGGATCTATCAGGCCCTCAGCCTAGTTCGAAAGTGCCCTGGCCCGGCCTGCGAGTGTGCTTCCAGATGTTGCTCCGCCTGCAGCAGCCCTTCGTGAAAATAGATATACACTCAGGCCAATCTATAAAAACTGCCCACCGGGTACCCACCTCATGATGACCCTGCGTCAGATCCGTCACTTCATCGCGGTGGCCGAGACCGGCTCGATTTCCGCCGCCGCGCAAACCGCGTTTATTTCCCAATCGACCCTGACCCTCGCCATTCAGCAACTGGAAGAGGAAATCGGCGTCAGCCTGTTCAACCGTCACGCCAAGGGCATGACCTTGACTCATCAGGGTCATCAATTCCTGCGCCAGGCGCATCTGATTCTGGCAACGGTGGATAACGCCAAGCGCAGCCTGCAACAAAGCACCGACCAGGTGGCCGGGCAGTTGATTGTCGGCGTGACCAGTCTGGTGGCCGGTTATTACCTCGCCGATTTGCTCACCCGTTTTCAGCGCGCCTATCCCAATGTCGAGATCCGGGTGATGGAGGACGAGCGGCCGTACATCGAACATTTGCTGGTCAGCGGCGAGATCGATGTCGGCGTGCTGATCCTGTCCAACCTCGAAGACCGCCACGCCTTGCAAACCGAAGTGCTGACGCACTCGCCGCACCGTCTGTGGCTGCCGGCCCAGCATCCGCTGCTGGAGCACGACAGCATCAATCTCGCCGATGTTGCCCGCGAACCGCTGATTCAACTGAACGTCGACGAGATGGATCGCAATGCCCAACGCCTGTGGCGCGGTGCCGGGCTGCAACCGAAGATCACCCTGCGCACGGCATCCACCGAAGCCGTGCGAAGCCTTGTCGCAGCCGGTCTGGGCGTGTCGATCCAGCCGGACATGACCTACCGCCCGTGGTCACTGGAGGGCGACATCATCGAAGCACGGCCGATTGCCGACCTCAACCAGACCCTCGATGTCGGTCTGGCCTGGCGCCGTGGGACAGCGCGCCCCGCTCTGGTCGATCCATTCCTGACCGTGGCCCGCGAGCAACCGCACGGCGGACGCAAGCCATCTATTTAATCGAATGCCACCTTCAGTATTTAGAATTTGTCGACCTCGGAGCCGCGCACTAGTCTTGCTGCATCTATAAGACGGTCGGCTCCCGGGCATGGGAGCCACAATGACCACACAAGAAAAGAGATCGCGGAAAATGGCTGGCGTGCAGACCCCGATGTGTACCGCGTTGCTGATCGACGGCGAACTGGTCGCCGGGCAGGGTTTTGTCGAACCGATCCTCAATCCGGCCACCGGTGAAATCCTCACCCACATCGCCGAGGCCAGCACCGAGCAGGTCGAAACCGCGATTCTCGCCGCCCACCGCGCGTTTGCCGAATGGTCGCGCACCACACCGCAACAACGCTCGAATCTGTTGCTGGACATCGCCAACGCGGTGGAAAAAACACGCCGATCACCTCGCCCGCCTCGAAGCGCTGAATTGCGGCAAGCCGCTGCACCTGGCGCGGCAGGACGACCTGACTGCGACCGTCGATGTGTTCCGCTTCTTTGCCGGTGCCGTACGCTGCCAGACCGGTCAGCTCAGCGGCGAATACCTGCCGGGCTACACCAGCATGGTGCGCCGCGATCCGATTGGGGTCGTCGCCTCGATTGCGCCGTGGAACTACCCGATCATGATGGCCGCGTGGAAAATCGCCCCGGCCCTCGCCGCTGGCAATACGCTGGTGTTCAAACCCTCGGAACACACACCGTTGTCGATCCTCGCGCTGGCGCCAGCGCTGGCCGAGATCCTGCCGCGCCGGGGTGATCAACATCCTCTGCGGTGGCGGTGAAGGCGTCGGCAGCCATCTGGTCGGGCATGCCAAAGTGCGCATGGTCTCGCTGACCGGCGATATCGTCACCGGGCAGAAAATCCTGCAAGCCGCTGCAAAAACCCTCAAACGCACGCATCTGGAACTCGGCGGCAAAGCCCCGGTGATCGTCTGCAACGACGCCGACCTGCAAGCGGTGGTCGACGGCGTGCGCACCTACGGTTACTACAACGCCGGTCAGGACTGCACCGCCGCGTGCCGCATCTACGCGCAGGCCGGGATTCACGACAAACTGGTTGCCGAACTGGGTGCGGCAGTCAGCAGCCTGCGCTTCGCCGGCAAGCGCGATGCCGACAACGAGATCGGCCCGCTGATCAGTACCCGCCAGCGCGACCGCGTCGCCAGTTTCGTCGAACGCGCCCTCGGCCAGCCGCACATCGAGCGGGTGACCGGCGCGGCGGTGCATTCCGGCGCCGGGTTCTTTTACCAGCCGACGCTGCTGGCCGGTTGCAAGCAAACGGATGAAATCGTCCAGCGCGAAGTGTTCGGCCCGGTGGTGACCGTGACCCGTTTCGACGAACTCGCACAAGCGGTGGAGTGGGCCAACGACTCCGAATACGGCCTCGCCTCGTCGGTGTGGACACAGAATCTGGACAAGGCAATGCAGGTCGCCGCCCGCTTGCAGTACGGCTGCACCTGGATCAACAGCCATTTCATGCTGGTCAGCGAAATGCCCCACGGCGGACTGAAACGTTCCGGATACGGCAAAGACTTGTCCAGTGATTCGCTGCAGGACTACAGCGTGGTGCGGCACATCATGGCCCGCCACGGCCAGCATCTCTGACTACGCTAATAACAAGCCGCCAACGGCATGCTGCACCGCGTTCACAACTGCCCCGACCATAATTTAAAGAAGAGGGTTCAACCATGTTCGTGCACAAGACCGCACTGCTCAGTGCAATCACCACGGCCCTGCTGGCCAGCGCCAGCCTGCAAGCCGCCGAGCCGCTGAAGGCCGTCGGCGCCGGCGAAGGTCAGCTGGATATCGTGGCCTGGCCCGGCTACATCGAACGTGGCGAGAGCGACAAGGCTTACGACTGGGTCACCGGTTTCGAAAAAGAAACCGGCTGCAAGGTCAATGTGAAGACTGCCGCCACCTCCGACGAAATGGTCAGCCTGATGGCCAAGGGCGGTTACGACCTAGTCACCGCGTCCGGTGATGCGTCGTTGCGCTTGATCGTCGGCAAACGCGTGCAACCGATCAACACCGCGTTGATCCCGAACTGGAACACCCTCGATCCACGCCTGAAAGATGCGCCATGGTACGTGGTCAACAAGCAGACCTACGGCACCCCGTATCAGTGGGGCCCGAACGTGCTGATGTACAACACCAACGTGTTCAAGACGCCGCCGACCAGCTGGAATGTGCTGTTCGACGCGCAGAACTTCCCCGACGGCAAGCCGAACAAGGGCCGCGTGCAGGCCTATGACGGGCCGATCTACATCGCTGATGCGGCGCTGTACCTGAAAACCGCCAAGCCTGAGCTGGGGATCAAGGATCCGTATCAATTGACCGAAGCACAGTACAAAGCGGTGCTCGATCTGTTGCGTGCGCAGCAGCCATTGATCCACCGCTACTGGCATGACACCACGGTGCAGATGAGCGACTTCAAGAACGAAGGTGTGGTGGCGTCGAGTGCCTGGCCGTATCAGGTCAACGGCCTGATCAATGAGAAACAGCCGATTGCCTCGACCATTCCGAAAGAAGGCGCCACCGGTTGGGCCGACACCACCATGCTGCACGCCGAGGCCAAGCACCCGAACTGCGCGTACAAGTGGATGGACTGGTCACTGCAGCCGAAAGTCCAGGGTGACGTGGCGGCGTGGTTTGGTTCGCTGCCAGCCGTGCCGGCAGCGTGCAAGGAAAGCGAACTGCTCGGCGCCGAGGGTTGCAAGACCAATGGCTTCGACCAGTTCGACAAGATCGCCTTCTGGAAAACCCCGCAGGCTGAAGGCGGCAAATTCGTGCCGTACAGCCGCTGGACCCAGGACTACATCGCGATCATGGGCGGCAGGTAAGCCCTTTCAAGATCAAAAGATCGCAGCCTGCGGCAK